>JAJQGP010000055.1:19873-38493 GCA_021200475.1 Lachnospiraceae bacterium | reverse complement strand
AGGTAAACCTGCACAGTCTGTCTTTTCTTTTCGATGCTGTTCTGAACTGTTACAACAAATCAAGAACGATATCATCACATTGTACAGCAAGGCTTACCAGTTAAGGAGCAGACATGGCGAACAAACTCATTTTATCTGTAAAAAATCTTAATGTAAAATTTCACCTGCGCGGCCAGGAGCTCCACGCGATCCGCGACGTTTCTCTGGACATTTACCGTGGTGAGAGCATCGCGATCGTAGGCGAATCCGGTTCCGGAAAGTCTGTCTTTACGCGAACCTTCATGGGACTGCTGGACTCGAACGGTTATATTCCGAGCGGTGAAATCCTTTATTATGGCAATAGCCCTGCGGGCGGAACCAATACACAGAAAAACAGTCCTTCATCCGGAATCGATCTTGCGAAGCTCAAAAAGGAACGCGACTGGCGTGCGATTCGCGGCGGAGAAATCGCCATGATCATGCAGGATCCGATGACCAGCCTGAACCCGCTGAAATCCATCGGCTCGCAGATCGCGGAGGCGATACGTCTGCACCAGCCGGACATCAAGGGCTCTGCGGCCATCAATGAAAAGGTCATCGAATATCTCCGTGAGGTCGGAATTCCGGAACCGGAACGGCGCTGCAAACAATACGCACATGAATTTTCCGGCGGGATGCGCCAGCGTGTGGTCATCGCCATCGCACTCGCATGCAACCCGAGAATCCTGATCTGTGATGAGCCCACAACTGCGCTGGACGTGACGATCCAGGACCAGATCATCCACCTGCTAAAAGACTTAAAAGAAAAATACCAGCTGACCATTGTCTTTATTACCCATGACCTGGGCGTTGTCGCGAACATCGCTGACCGCGTGGCTGTGATGTACGCCGGCGATTTTGTCGAGATCGGCATGGCGGAGGAGGTCTTTTACGATCCGCGCCACCCCTACACCTGGGCGCTCCTCTCCTCGCTGCCACAGCTGGGCGAGCGCGGAGAAAAGCTATTCACCATCAAAGGCACTCCGCCCAACCTGTTCAAGGAAATCAAAGGCGATGCTTTTGCACCGCGCAATCCGCGCGCGCTGAAAATTGACTATATCAAAGAGCCTCCCTATTTTGATGTAAGCCCGACGCACAAAGCCAAGACCTGGCTTCTGGATCCGCGCGCACCAAAGATCGAGCCGCCGGAGGCCATCCGGAATCTGAAGGATCTGGAAAGTGTTTATGGGTAAAGCCTGGAAGGACGGCTGCGTTTCAATACAGGAAGGATACAGCCGAATCGTATCCGTTGAAAGCCGATCAGTTGAGGAATAAGCAGAAAATGAATACAGGAAAAGAAGTATTGTTCGAGGTCAATGATCTTCATGTGACCTTTGGAAAAGGAAAAAAAGCATTCGAAGCAGTCCGCGGTGTCACGTTTCAGGTACACCGCGGCGAAACCTTTGGCATCGTTGGCGAGTCCGGTTCCGGCAAGACGACGATTGGCCGCACCATCATGCGCATCTATACCCCGTCGCAGGGAAACGTGATTTATAAAGGCGAGCAGATCAGCGGTAAAATCAGCAAAGCGCTGGATAAAAAGGTGATCCAGGAAATCCAGATGATTTTTCAGGATCCGATGGCGTCCTTAAATGAGCGAGCCAAGGTAGATTACATCGTCTCCGAGGGGCTGATCAATCTGCGCGGCCGCTCCCTGAAAGAAAAGGAGCGCCAGGAGCTTGTCGCAAAAGCTCTGGAGGACGTAGGCCTTCTCCCGGAATTTGCCAGCCGCTTCCCGCATGAGTTTTCCGGCGGACAGCGTCAGAGAATCGGCATTGCACGCGCCCTGATCATGGAGCCGGAATGCATCATTGCAGATGAACCCATTTCTGCGCTCGACGTTTCCATCCGGGCACAGGTACTGAATCTGCTGGCCGACCTGCAAAAGGAAAAGGGCATCACTTACATTTTTATCGCCCATGATCTGTCTGTCATGCGCTATTTTACCGACCGCATCGCGGTTCTTCATAAGGGGAAAATGGTTGAGCTTGCGGAAACCGAAGAGCTGATCTCCCATCCGGCGCATCCTTACACCAAAGCCCTGCTTTCAGCGATCCCAATGCCGGATCCGATCCGCGAACGAAAGAAGAAGCTGTTCGTGTACGACCCGGGCATCCATGACTATGACCAGAATCCGCCAAAATGGACGGAAATCGCCCCTGGACATTTCCTGCTGGCGAATGAGCGGGAGCTGACAGAGGGGTTCGGGCAAAAATAAGCGCCTGCCTTTCGCAGGTAAACCTGCACAGGCTGTTTTTTCTTTTCGATGCTGTTCTGAACGGTTTGATAACGCTATAAATATAAAAGAGGAGCCATTTATGCATTCAAAACTTACGCTGGAAAAACGCATTCAGGCCGAAATCTTTGGTTATGACGGCAAAATGAGTGTCTATGTAAACGATTTAAAGGGAAACGAGGTCGCGCTGGACGCCGACCAGCCTTTCGAGACCGCAAGCACCATCAAATCCTTTATTCTGGCCTGCCTGTTCGCGCAGATCGAAGCCGGAAGGGCCGACCCGGATGACATCCTTGTCTGTGACAGGAAATATTATATAAATGGCAGCGGACTGCTCCGCTCTTTGATGGAAATGGCCGATGCCGCTTCCCCCGCCGACCGGCAGGAAAAATCCGCAGAAGTGGGAAACGATTCGGCGATCAACCCGCATTCCGCACCCGAACATCACGTCCTGTCAGACAGCAAAGGCGCAAATAATATATCCCTGCGCGCGATTGATGTGGCGACCCTAATGATTATCATCAGCGATAACATTGCTACCAATATGCTCATTGATTATCTCGGTCTCGACACCATCAACGACTACATCCGAAGCCTCGGCTACACACAGACATGTCTGCACAATCCGATCGACTTTGACAAATACGACCGGCTCGGCACGACAACGCCACGCGAGTACGGCGATCTCTTCGTCCGTCTCGCCAAAGGCGAGCTGGTAAGCGCCGAGGCCAGCCGGCAGATGCGGGGAATTTTCAAAAAGCAGCACTACAACAGTACGCTCACACGCTATTTTCCGCAATACTACCTCGACTGTGAGGAAACCGAAGAGGAGGAACTGATTTATGTCGCCTCCAAAAGCGGCAGTATGAACGCCTGCCGGAACGATGGCGGCATTGTCCACACGCCTTACGGCGACTATGTGATTGTGATCATGAACCGGGAATTCCACGATATCCTTGAACACTACGAGCATGCCGGCCAGGTATATGGGGCAAAGGTCAGCCGTATGATCCTCGACCAGTATCTGGCGCTCGAAGGGCGGCTGGTATTATAAACAGATATCTGTGAACCAACAGTTTCCAGGTTTTCTGCTCTTGACAAATCTGCCGGAAACCTGTATAGTGTTGAGGTGTTGAGAGGGAAGCGGTTTGTTTTCCTCTGTCATATCTGGTATCACATTTCCGTGCAACCGGGGAGATAGCGGTGCCCTGTCGCCTGCAATCCGCTACAGCAGGGGTGATGCCGAGCTTAGGGCGTTCTGTTGTGGAGCTGCCCCTGATAAGTGATGTTGACGTCTGGGTCTTACGCGGCAGGAATCCGTGAACCGTGTCAGGTCGGGAACGGAGCAGCACTAAGCGGAACCACCTGGGTGCCGTAAGGGTGCCTGGACTGAGTTAACTGTCAGGGTAACGTCTGTGGCAGGCGTTCGAAGCGAGGCGCACGGATTAAAATAAAAACATTCCTCTGGCATGGTTTTATCCATTTGCCAGAGGATTTTTATTATTGTTCATTTCCCGGCCACGCATTTGCTGCGTGGTCTGAAGCAAAAACGGAGAGATTGAGAGACAAAGACGATGATGAGTGCAGATGAGAAATACATGAAGGAAGCTCTTCGACAAGCCAGAAAAGCATACGCGCTCCGCGAGGTTCCGATCGGATGCGTGATTGTTTATGAAGATCAGATTCTGGCACGCGGCTACAATCGCCGCAATACAGACAAAAATACCATTGCGCATGCTGAGATGAATGCAATCCGCCGTGCGAGCAAAAAACTCGGCGACTGGCGCCTCGAGGGATGTACCATCTACATTACCCTCGAGCCCTGCCAGATGTGTGCCGGAGCGATCGTCCAGTCCCGCATCACCCGCGCCGTCATCGGCGCCATGAATCCCAAGGCGGGCTGTGCCGGCTCTGTTCTGAATCTCCTCGAAATGCCTGCATTCAACCACCAGGTCACCGTCGAACGCGGTATTCTGGAGGAAGAATGCAGCAGCATGCTCTCCGGATTCTTCCGCGAGCTGCGGGAATATAAGAAAAATCTGTAACGCTTCTGTATTCTTATTCTTTTCCGTTAAAACAGTAGGTACACAGCTTACACGGATCAATGCCGATGGATTTCTCCATATCATCAAGCCGGTGATAGCGCAGCGTGGTGAAATTCTGCTCCTTACGAATGGCTTCGAGCATCTCTGTGTAATTTTTACTGCAGGGATCCGCATAGTCAGCAAGCACACCCTGTGAAACGGCATCCCCCTCGCGCTCCCGCACGATGCGGCGGGCAATCAGATCCATATCGGATTTTGACCGCGAAAAATTCAGATATTTACATCCAAATAATAACGGCGGACAGGCCGGGCGCACATGGACTTCCTTCGCGCCGCTCTGATAGAGGAATTCTGTCGTCTCGCGCAGCTGCGTGCCGCGAACGATCGAGTCATCGATCAAAAGCAGTTTTTTGTCCTTAATCAGAGCCTTGACCGGGATCAGCTTCATCCGGGCAATCAGATTGCGCTGACTTTGCCGGGTCGGCATGAAAGAACGCGGCCAGGTCGGCGTGTATTTGATGAACGGACGCGCAAATGGAATCCCGGACTCATTCGCATAACCAATCGCATGCGGCGTACCGGAATCCGGCACGCCAGCCACGATGTCCGGTGAAATATTTGCCGCCTCCCGGTCACGGGCGGCGAGCATTCCACCGCAGCGATAACGCATCTCCTCGACATTGACTCCTTCATAGGATGCGGTCGGATAACCATAATAAACCCACAGAAATGAGCAGATCCGCATCTGTTCCCCCGGTGCGCCGATTATTTTCACCTCGTCCGGTGTGATAAAATCGATCTCCGCCGGTCCCAGCTCACGATAATCCTCATAGCCAAGATTCAGGTAAGCGAAATTCTCGAATGAGACACAGTAGGCATCCTCTTTCTTGCCAATCACCAGCGGTGTCCGCCCCAATCGGTCACGGGCGGCATAGATGCCGTCTTTTGTCAGCAAAAGTAAGGTCATCGAGCCATCAACGACCTCCTGTACATAACGAATTCCCTCGACGATCGAATCCTTTTTACAGATCAAAGCCGCAACCAGCTCCGTCGCATTGATCTGGCCGCCGCTCATCTCCTGAAAATGCGTATGCCCATTCTCATAAACCGAGCGCAGAAGCTCGTCCATGTTGTTAATCTTGCCAACCGTCGTGATCGCAAAGCTGCCCAGGTGTGACTGCACCAGCAGCGGCTGCGGCTCATAATCCGAAATGCATCCAATCCCCAGATTTCCATCCATCTCGTCCGCATCCTTCTCGAACTTCGTCCGGAACGGAGAATTCTCAATGTTGTGAATCGCGCGCGCAAATCCCTGCTCTCCATACACAGTCATCCCGCCGCGCCGCGTTCCCAGATGCGAGTGATAATCCACTCCGTAAAACAATTCCATCGTGCAGCTTCTCTTCGCCGCCACTCCAAATATACCGCCCATATTCTGTCTCCCTTCCTTGTCAGTTACGCTCAGTATACCATGAACATGAGCGGTTTTCCAGTGTTATAACAACAAAAATGCTCCCCGGAATCCGGGGAGCAAAGTCCTTTTTCGCTGCCGCGTCAGCAACTCTTTACTGTATCACAAAGGTCAGCTCCGCTTCCGTGCAGACCTTATCGTCTACATACGCGGTCGCTTTGCCGATGCCAACCGGACCCTTTACCTTGATCACTTCAAGCTCCAGGCGAAGGACGTCCCCCGGCACAACCTTCTGACGAAAACGCGCCTTATTGATGCCGCCGAACAGGACAAGCCTGCCCTTGTATTCATCCAGAGAAAGGATCGCAACAGCCCCAACCTGAGCAAGCGCTTCCAGGATCAGCACACCCGGCATCACCGGCTCCTGCGGAAAATGTCCCGCAAAGAATGGCTCGTTATAAGATACACACTTGCGTCCGACCGCACGCACCCCTGGCTCCAGCTCATCAATCCGGTCCACGAGAAGGAACGGGGAACGGTGCGGCAGTATTTCCATGATTTGTCTGCTATCTAACATCTTGAATCCTTCTTTCTGTCTTTATCCTGGCCTGATTCTTTCGCCCGTTTATTGAACCTGAGTAACTGTGAAGGTACTGAACAGTTACGAATCTGAATCGTTGTCAGAGTCCATCCCAGGCAAATCGCACTATTTTAGCTGCATAAATGTGACCGGTAGTTCTGATATTTACTTGTTTGTGCTGCATACTTTATTCCGCGTATTTTTTGAATAACAGCGTCGCGTTGTGCCCGCCGAATCCCAGGGAATTGGTCAGGCAGGCATTTACCTCCCGCTCCACTCCTTCTGGCGTATAGTTGAGATCCATTTCCTCCTCTGCCTCACGGAATCCGGCCGTGGCATGGATGTAGTTCTCCATGATGCTCTTTACGCAGACCACCGCTTCCAGACCGCCGGCAGCACCAAGAGCGTGCCCGATCATAGACTTGGTTGAATTCACATTCAGCTGATAAGCAGCCTCACCGAACGCAGTCTTAATCGCACGCGTCTCACAGAGGTCATTGAGATGGGTCGCCGTACCGTGTGCGTTGACATACGGAATCTCCTCCGGAGCCAGACCGGCCTCGTTCATCGCCAGCTTCATCGCGCGTGCCGCGCCCTCGCCGGTCTCTACCGGAGATGTGATGTGATAGGCGTCGCTGGTCGCCCCATATCCGGCGATCTCCGCCAGTATCACTGCACCACGCTGCTTCGCGTGGGAAAGCTCCTCCAGCACCAGAACCCCTGCGCCTTCCCCCATGACAAAACCGCTTCGGTCTTTATCGAATGGAAGGGACGCACGCAGCGGATCCGTCTCCCTGCTCAATGCGGTCAGGGCAGTAAAGCCCGCGACCCCCATCGGACAAATGGCCGCCTCGGTGCCTCCGGCCACCATCACGTCCGCGTCGCCGACCTGGATGGAGCGGTAAGCCTCTCCGATGGAATGTGTTCCTGTCGCGCACGCAGTCACAACGTTAATATTTTTCCCTTTCAGCCCAAAATGAATCCCGACATTGCCGGCCGCCATGTTGGAAATCAGCATCGGAACAAAAAGGGTCGGCACTCTGCCCGGTCCCTTCTCCAGCAGCTTTGTATATCCCTGTTCAAAAACCTGAAGACTACCGACGCCGCTGCCGATGGAAACCCCCACCCGCCAGCTTTCCTCCTCCGTCAGATCACCAAGCCTGGCCTGTGCAAGCGCCTCCGCCGCCGCGGCCACCGCATACTGGCTGAACAGCTCCATGCGCCTGGATTCTTTTACATCCATCACGGAAAGCGGATCAAAATCCTTTACTTCCGCAGCAAGCTTTGCCTTGTACTCTGTTGTGTCAAAACGGGTAATCGGCGCGATTCCCACCTTCTTTGCTTTCAGGCTGTCCCAGTAAGCATCCACTGAGTTCCCGATCGGAGAAATCACGCCCATACCTGTCACTACAACTCTTCTCATATGATGTCCTTTCTGTGTAACGGTTACAGGTCACACCCCGACCAAATTTACCTTATTTATACCTCTACAGGTATGACCTATAACGAGCAAAACGATACTCCGCACTTGCTGCGAAGTATCTGTGATAACGTGAATTGTGTGGAGAAAAGTCCCCTTATATAGTGCTTTTAAATCCCCATACCGCCGTCTACGGAAATCACCTGTCCGGTAATGTAGGACGCCTTATCCGATGCCAGAAAGGCGACTGCTTCCGCGATATCCTGCGGCTGGCCAATCCTTCCAAGCGGGATCTGTGTCATCATTGCCGCTTTCTGCACATCAGTAAGTACCGCAGTCATGTCCGTCTCAACATAACCGGGTGCTACCGCATTCACCGTAATCCCACGGCTGGCAAGCTCTTTTGCCAGGCTTTTTGTCATGCCGACCACACCTGCTTTCGCCGCACTGTAATTGATCTGTCCGGCATTGCCATGCAGACCGACAATCGAAGAAAGACTGATAATTCTGCCGTAGCGTTTGCGGAGCATCTGCTTCGCAGCCAGCTTCATGCAGAAAAAAGTGCCTTTCAGATTCGTATCCAGGACCTTATCAAACTCTTCCTCACTCATTCGCATCGCGAGATTGTCCCGTGTAATACCGGCGTTGTTCACCAGAATATCCGGTACACCGAGCTGGTCCGCCACTTCTTTGAACATTCGCTCACATTCTTCCTGTGAAGAAATGTCTGCCTGGACAATCATTGCCCGTCTTCCAAGCGCAGTGATCTCATCCGCGACTTCCTGTGCCTTTTCCCTGGAACCGCAGTAATTCACTGCCACATCCGCGCCGTATCCGGCGAGTGTCAGTGCAATGGCACGGCCGATTCCTCTGCTCGCGCCGGTCACAAGCGCGATTTTTCCTTCTAACATGTCCATCTGTCCCTTCCGAAGCTGTCATTACAGATCACGCCACGACATATTTTACATTATCTGAACCGCCACAAGTGTGACCCGTAACCAACTGTCCAATGTTACAGCGCACTCTGCACCGCCTCGAGGTCTTCCGGCTTTTCAATATGCAGCGCCCGCACGGTTTTATTGATCTTCTTCATGAAATTGGTCAGCGTTGTCCCCGGCCCGATCTCAATAAAAGTATCCGCTCCGGCCTCGATCATATACTCCACACTCTGCTGCCAGCGCACCGGGGAGCACACCTGCCGTCCAAGCAGGGTGCGGATCTCTTCCGGATCGCTGACCGGCCCGGCCGTCACATTTGAGAGCACCAGCAGCTCCGGCTTCCGTATTTCCTGATCTGCAAGCAGTGCTGCCAGCTTTTCTCCCGCACCGGAAAGCATGGGGGAATGAAATGGTCCGCTCACTACCAGCGGTACCGCCCTGCTTGCTCCCGCTTCCAGAAGCTTCGCCGCCGCGCGGTCTACCGCATCCTTTTCTCCGGAAATCACCTGCTGCCCCGGACAGTTGTAGTTCGCTACGCTCACCTGTCCCTCCGTCGCTGCACAGATCTCCTCGATCGGCAGCGGCCTTCGGCTCAGAATCGCCGTCATCGCCCCGCCGACCGGCACAGCCTCTTCCATATAAATACCGCGCTGGCAGACGATTTTGACCGCATCTGACACGGAAAACGTTCCGGCAGCCGTCAGCGCGCAATACTCACCAAGGCTTAAGCCGGCGGCCATGTCCGCCTGAATCCCTGCCTTTTGTACCGCTGCGAGAATCGCCAGGCTTGCCGTCAGCAACGCCGGCTGTGTGTATCTGGTCTGGTTGATCTTCGTATTCGGAACGCGTCCGCCATCCCCGGCCTGCTCCCTTTTTCCATCCGCCTCTGCTTCGGCAACGCCATCCGCAGGCAGCGTCTCCGAAAAGCAGATTTCCTCGATGGAATAGCCCGCTGCCGCAGAGGCCGTCTCAAAGACCGCACGGCTCTCCGGGCACAAGTCATAAAACTCCCGGGACATGCCGACGCGCTGCGCGCCCTGGCCCGGAAACACAAATGCAATTTTACTCATTGCTTCTCCTCGAATATTATCTGCCAAGCAGTGCTTCCGCCTGGCTCATGATCTCCTCGATCATCTCCTGGCAGGTCTGCTCTTTGTTTACCATCCCGGCGATCTGCCCGCACATCATGGAGCCGCCGGTGACATCTCCTTCCTGCACCGCTTTGCGCAGAGAACCGACCGTCAGGGTCTCCAGCTCCTCAAAGGTACAGCCTTCCTTTTCCATGGCCAGATATTTCCGCGTCATCTGGTTACGGATCTGACGGCATGGATGACCCACGGAGCGTGCCGTCACAACCGTGTCAATGTCTTTCGCCTTCAATACCTGATTCTTATAATTCTGATGGATCACACATTCCTTCGAAACCAGGAAACGTGTCCCCATCTGCACACCGGCCGCGCCAAGCATCATCGCCGCCGCAAAGCCTCTGCCGTCCGCGATTCCGCCGGCCGCGATGACCGGGATCGTGACGCCGTCCACCACCTGCGGCACCAGTGCCATCGTCGTACTCTCGCCAATGTGCCCGCCGGACTCACAGCCTTCCGCAATCACTGCATCCGCGCCGCCGCGCTGCATCATCTTCGCGAGCGCTACACTGGCCACCACCGGGATCACCTTGATTCCGGCGCTCTTCCACTGTTCCATATAAGTACCCGGATTGCCCGCACCGGTCGTCACCACCGCGACCTTTTCCTCTGTCACCACCTGCGCGACCTCAGCCGCAAACGGACTCAGCAGCATAATATTCACACCGAACGGCTTATCCGTTTTTTCCTTTGTCAGCCGGATCTGCTCCCTCACATAGTCCGCCGGCGCGTTGCCCGCAGCGATAATTCCCAGTCCACCCGCGTTCGAGACAGCCGAGGCAAGGGAATTCTCAGCCACCCATGCCATGCCGCCCTGAAAGATCGGGTACTGGATCCCCAGTAATTCTGTAATTGCGGTCTTCATTATCCCTCAATTCCTTTCGCATTCAGATAATTCATAACGGACTGCACCGTCGTCAGCTGCTCCAGATCCTCTGTCGGAATCTCGATATCATACTCTTCTTCAAGAGCCATCACCAGTTCAAACAGATCCAGGGAATCTGCACTCAGATCTGCCTTAAAATCGGTTTCCGGCCCGATCTCTTCCTGTGATACATGAAGCTGCTCTGCTACGATTTCGATTAATTTTTCCTGCATGATAAGTTTTCTCCTTTTTGTAATAATTGATTTACGCTCCTCTTCAGGCGCGGCGCGTTCCGTCAAATGCCGTCAGATGCCTCATACAGGCAAACACGGCAATACCGGCCACTGCCGCTGAACAGGCTGCCGCAAAGCCGGAAACCGCCACAACAACTCTCCAGTTTGTGTGCGTCTGCGGCTCTGCTTCCGGTTCCGGATTCTGATCCGCCGAACAGGCCGTAACGGACTCCAGATCCAGCTCCGGAATTTCATTTTCCAGAAAAGACGGATGGATTTCACGAAACATACAAATCAGCCATCTGGAAAATTCATCTGTACTCTTTGTATCTGCATTTTTCATTCCCATCCTGTCACCTCCTGTTTCCATCCTCTGGCACAACGGATGATATCCGGTGTCGGCTTTCCCGCTCATATCGCTTCCGAAGTTTTTTCTTCAGGCGCGACAGCTTGCTGTCTACCGCGTTTTCCGACATCCCCATTGCCTCCGCAATCTGCCGGGTACTCTGCAGATAATAAAACCGCCGCAGCACCAGCTCCCGGTCTTTCTTTTTCAGGTCATTGAGTACACGCCCCAGCGCCTGCACTTCCTCCTGAAAAATCATTCGCCGCTCGGGATTACCTGACTCATCCATATCTCCGGAACCAAGCGGTTCTTCTCCGCTTTCTTCAAATGTTTCCCGCCGGACAGCTTTTCGCAGATAATTCAGCGCTGTATTGCGCGTAATTGCCTTTAACCAGGTGCGAAATGACGCTTTTTCCAGATCGAAGGTGGCGCCATGCGTCCAGACCTTCATATAAACATCATTGATGCATTCCTCAACCTCTGTCTCCCGGTCGCGAAGAATGGTCACCGCGATGTACCGAAGCAGCCGCTCATAGCGTTCCGCGATCAGTTCTATGCTTTTTTGATCCCGCTCTCGAAGCAGCTTAACGATATCTTCATCCATCCGGCACATCTCCTTTACTTATACTCATGAATCCGGAAAATCTTGCAATAAATTTTTCATAACAGTTCAGAACCGTTACAATTTTTCGTGCATAAGGAATCGCAGACGGCATTCCCTGTCTGCTGATTCAAAGTATAAACGAAAGTCATCATGTAGGCAAGCGAACAAATGAAAAAATTTTGGTATCCATTCCGGGCAGCTATAATTTATTGCTTTTCAAATCGCCTATTATGCGGTAAAATAGCGACAAATGAAAACACAAAATCAATCTGTTCGTTTGTTGCGGACAAATGCGGCCGCCAGACGTTATTTCCTGTAACTATGAGGATTTTATAATGAATGAAAAAGCGTTAAAAGTATTGGAATACCACAAAGTCATCCAGCGCCTGGCAGAATTTGCCGGGTCACAGCCGGGCAAAGAGCGCTGCCTGGCTCTCATCCCGTCTGACGACCTGAAGGAAATTCTGCGGATGCAGCGCGAGACATCCGATGCGGTCAGCCGCACCCTGCGCAAAGGACGGGTCTCTTTTTCCGGCCTGAGCGACATCCGCGGTTCGCTGCGGCGGCTGGAGATCGGAAGCTCTCTGAGTATAGAAGAGCTGCTGCGAATCTGCACGGTAATGGAGACGACTGCACGCGTAAAAAGCTGGGCAAAGGATGAATCCGCCAGCCGAAAAAATGCTGCGGATCTCTCATCCGATATTGATACGCCGGACGATTCTCTGGCACAAATGTTTATGGACCTGCAGCCGCTCACCCAGGTCGCAAATGAGATCCGTCGCTGTATTCTTTCAGAGGAAGAGATCAGCGACGATGCCAGCGCAGGCCTGCGCCAGGTGTGGCGGCAGATGAAGCTGGTGAATGAGCGCATTCACTCCGCTCTCGCTTCTTATTTAAATGGGCCTTCACGGACGTATCTCCAGGACGCTGTGATCACACAGAGGAGCGGCCGTTACTGTGTTCCGGTAAAAGCCGAGCACCGCGGCCAGGTACCAGGGATGATCCATGATCAGTCCTCAAGCGGTTCCACCCTCTTTGTCGAACCAATGTCTGTGGTAAAGCTGAACAACGATCTGCGTGAGCTGGAGATCCGTGAACAGAAGGAGATCGAGATCGTCCTGGCAAATCTGAGCGCGGAGGTCGGAGAACACACCGAAGCCTTAAATTATAATGTCCTGCTTTTAACGGAGCTGGATTTCATTTTTGCGCGCGCGCAGCTTTCACTTTCTTACCGGGGTTCGGAGCCTGACTTCAATACAGAAGGGCGCATCCATATCAAAAAGGGCCGCCATCCGCTGCTGGATCCAAAAACGGTCGTCCCGGTAGACATTCGCCTCGGCGACGATTTTACATTGCTGGTGATCTCCGGACCGAACACCGGCGGCAAGACCGTCTCCCTGAAAACCGTAGGGCTATTTACGCTGCTCGGCCAGGCAGGATTGCATATCCCGGCGCTGGATCATTCTGAGCTTTCTGTTTTCAGTGAAGTGTATGCGGATATTGGCGATGAACAGAGCATCGAGCAGAGCCTGAGTACCTTTTCCTCCCATATGACCAATATCGTTTCCTTTTTAAATGCAATGGATGAACGGGACGCGCAGACATGGGCGGGAGACTCTGCCTGGGATTTGTCCTCCCCTGACTCCAGGACTTCTGACCGTTCCTCCTCCCGAAGTGTGCCGCAGCAATCGAATCGGTCTCCCTTTGCATCCGCCCGTGAGTCCCTGCATGGCCGGACGGTTTCCTGGGACAGCCGGACGGCGGGGGAACGCTCTTTAGTCCTCTTTGACGAGCTTGGCGCGGGCACGGACCCGACAGAGGGCGCGGCTCTGGCGATCGCGATCCTTTCAAATCTGCACAGCCGCGGCGTTCGCACAATCGCCACAACACACTACAGTGAACTGAAGGTTTACGCCCTCTCCACGCCGGGCGTAGAAAATGGCTGCTGCGAATTTGATGTCGAGACCCTGCGCCCGACCTACCGTCTGCTGATTGGCGTTCCAGGCAAGAGCAATGCGTTCGCGATCTCTGAAAAGCTCGGCCTCCCGGACTATATCATTGAAGATGCGAAAACGCACCTTACCACAGAAGATGAAGCCTTTGAGGATGTTATCACAAATCTGGAAAACAGCCGCGTGACGATCGAACGGGAACGGGAGGAGATCGCACGCTACAGGCAGGAGGTCGAAGAGCTGAAAACCCGTCTCTCTCAAAAGGAAGGCCGTCTTGATGAGAGCCGGGATGCGATTCTGACAAAAGCCCGCGAGGAAGCACGGGAGATTCTGCGCGATGCCAAGGATTACGCGGACGAAACCATCCGAACGTTCCATAAGCTCGGCTCGGAATCAGATGCTTCCCGCAAAATGGAACAGGAACGCGCAAAGCTCCGCGAAAAGATGTCCGACAATGACAAAAAGCTTGGCCTGAAAACGGACAAAAAGCCAAAAAAGGAGCTGACCGGCAAAGACCTGCGCATCGGCGACGGAGTACGGGTGCTGAGCCTGAACCTGAACGGCACCGTCAGCACACTTCCGGACGCCAAAGGGAATCTTTTCGTCCAGATGGGCATCCTGCGCTCACAGGTAAATATCAAAGACCTGGAAAAGATAAACGACGAGCCGCTCACCTCTGTTTACGGAAAAGGCAGATCCTCCGGCAGTGCCAAAGGTTCCGAAGGCAGGAAATATGGCGGCTCCGGCTCATCCGCAGGCTCTGCCCGCTCCGGCAGCTCTGCTGACCAGGGTGTTCAGAATGCCAAAAGCTACAACATTCGCTCAGAAATCAACCTGATCGGCAAGACCACCGACGAGGCCATCGCGGAGCTGGACAAATACATGGACGACGCCTGTCTCGCTCACCTTTCCCCGATTCGCATTGTCCACGGCAAAGGAAGCGGTGTTCTGCGCAAAGCGGTACACCAGTATCTGCGCAGACAGAGCTACGTCGCGTCCTACCGGCTCGGTGTCTTCGGGGAAGGCGATTCCGGTGTCACGATTGTAGAATTAAAATAAAAGAAGGGATTTTATGACAGAACAGCAGAAAATAATGGTTGCGGATCCGGATGAATCCTCCGCACAGCTGACGATATTCTACCTGACGCAGGCACTTTACGAGACCAGAATGATCTCCGACGCAGGCCGGATTTCTACGGAGTGTCTCCATTTCCAGCCGGATCTGGTTCTCCTGGAGGTGCTCTTTCCAAACACTGAAAAATTTCAGGCCTGTAAAGAGCTGCGGACACAGTCGGAGGTCCCCGTGATCCTGCTCTCCTCCTCCTGTGATGTGAGCGACCGCGTCTGCGGTCTGGATCTGGGCGCGGACGATTATCTGACGAAGCCCTATGACGCACGGGAGCTTCTCGCCCGTATCCGTGCTGTTCTTCGCCGCTATCACCCGCCCGCACCCGCACCCACGCAGGAGACAGAAACCGGAGAATCTGTCAGATATCCGGATCTGCTGGGCAGCCTGACCAATTATTCTGTCATTTATCAGGGGCAGATGGTTGACTTACCGCCCAAAGAACTGGAACTGCTTTATTTCCTGGCCTCCTCGCCGAATCAGGTGTTCTCCCGGGAACAGCTTCTGGACCGGCTTTGGGGATTTGATTACATGGGCGATACCCGTACGGTCGATGTCCATATCAAACGTCTGCGTGAAAAATTCAAGGCAAACAAATACTGGGCCATTAAGACAGTCTGGGGCGTTGGTTATAAATTTGAAGTTAAATAAGTTTTCGTAACTATTCAGAACAGCAGGCCGCAGACCGCCTGCTGTTCTGAACTGTTACAAAAGAAATAAGAAAGACTTCATTTTTTACTGGAAAAGGTATGATAAAATGCAGGTAATCACAGAAACGGAAAACACAGAAAGGAAGGAAATTATGAAGAAGAATCTTTTTTTACGCACACTGACCATCCTGCTGGCCATCTGCCTGACGGGCGCCTTTTCCATGACAGCCCTGGCAGTCAGCGCACGCTGGGAAAGCACTACCTCCCGCGATGAAAATAATAACATCTGTATTGACTTTGAAGAGGTACAGGTCGTACTTCCCTCCAGCTGGGGCGGCAAGGTTCAGATGAATATTTCCACGGATTACGTCAGCTTTTATCACATTAGCTCACGCAATGCCTGGACCGAAGAGCTCGGCTTTGACAACGGCGGCCACCTGTTCACAATCGCCTACACGGAGGACGACGATTATCTCGATCTTCCGAGCTACATGGTGATCGGATATACCTCAGAAGGGACCTATTACGCAGAGTTTCCGACCGACTATCAGGCTTACACCGGGGACTCCGAAATCGAAGCCGAATACAATGCTCTCTCCGATGATATGGACTGGGTCAAAGCGAACCTGACTCTGACCGTCGACGTCATCATTGAGATTGATTCCGAATACATCTTCGAGAACAGCGCATCCGCATACCTGACGGAAGCCGACCTCTCCGGCATGACCGCCGATGAGGTACAGATGGCGATTAATGAAATCTATGCGCGGCACCACCGCAGATTCTACCTCGATGATGTCCAGGAATACTTTGACTCCAGAACCTGGTACAGCGGCTTCATCGAGCCGGATGATTTCGACGTCAGCGTGATGAATGTCTACGAATCCGCTAACATAAACCTTATGGTCGACTATCTCGCCAACCATGATTTTGACGCGGATGCAGACTTAACCGAATACATTCTTCCGACAAGCTCCACCGCATACCTGACTGCGAGCGACCTCACCGGTATGACCGCCGAGGAACTGCAGATGGCAATCAATGAAATTTATGCGCGGCATGGGCGTAGATTCAGCACGGCCAGCATCCAGGAATACTTTGATTCCAAATCCTGGTACACCGGTACGATCTCTCCGGAGAATTTTGACACCAGCGTGCTGAACAGCTACGAAACCACGAATATCAGCCTGCTGTTACAGACGAAAGAAGCGCGGTCATAAGACCGTCTCTGCCAGTGCAAGCCGCTCCTCAAACTGCGCATAAAAATCCTGCGTCAGATCATATGGCTTCATAAAAAACAGCTTCAGCAGATAAAGGTTGAGGTTTTTTACCACAGACTCCTCTTCCGCTCCGGCAGCAACCGCCTCTGCCCGCGCCAGAAAATTGTGCCACTTCAATATATACTCCTCATACCTGGCAAGCTGCGGCTGATCCAGCCACTTCTCGACCCTCACCTTCGTCTTATTCGGAACGGGGCATTCATTCACCTGGAGAAAATAGTGGAATGTCTCCTCTGTATAAGCATTATGGGAAGTGGCTTTCTTCTCATAGTACCTTCCAAGCGGGAACAGCCGGCAAACGCCCGGCCGGAACGCATGCACGCTGCAGCGCCCTTCCTCATTCAGAAACCCGCACGCATCCTTCTCCTGGTCCATCGCGAGATTCGGCAAAATAATCCCGTCCACAACATTTAACTCCAGCTTAGCCGTCAAAAGCACGTCCATTGTCATACCGGTTCCCCGTGCCAGACGATAGACATCCAGAGGATCCAGGATCGCTGATTTTCCCATCCCGCGGCAGCAGCTTGAACAACCGCGGCAGCCGCCGCAGCCAACCCGCACCATATCACGGCGGCTATACAGACGGCCGTCCGATATTTCTTCCAGACTTACCTGTCGTTTCACCGATTCCACTCCTAACCCGGATCAACCGGAATCAGAATCACACATGCGATCTCGTCGCTGTTCCGTATCTTCACAGATACGCCATATCTAATTAAAATATACCGTATCTTCCTCCGGCGCCCCGGTCAGCTCATAGCTCTTCGCGTACAGGACCGGTCCTTCCTCACCGTACTCTTTCTGATACTCATAACGAATCTCCGCGGTCAGCCAAATCCACTGCCTCGGCTTCAGATCGCCCACAAAACCGGCCTTGCACACATATCCGACAAAACGGATATCCTCCGCGCAGCAGGTCATAACATTGCGGCCGGGAATGAACGCATTCGACGGAAGGCGGCGCGACTTCATGACCTTTGCCCGGAAGCGTACCTTCTTCCCCTCGTACCGGTCCTTCGACTCAAAGGCGTCAAGATACCAGAGACCATAATCAATATCGTCCACCTGAATCACATCCGCCGTCAGGTCAAAGGGCGGCACATCCTTGCCCGGGTCAATCGGATTCCCCTCTTCGTCCTCAAAGTATACCATCGCACGCGGATTCAGTCCCCGAACCGTACGCCGATAGGACAGTAAATCCATCTCTGGCGTACAGCGGTTAAACATCGCCATCTCCGTATACTGAAACAGATTACTTAAAATACTGCGCATATTATTCAGATAAACAGGAAAAGTACTTCCATCAATCACAGTGATCACCTGCGCAATTGCCATACTGAGCGGAAGCTCCTCTCCGTACAGCCACTTACAGTCCCACATGCCATTCATCTCAATAAAAATCCGTTTCGGACGATAGTGCTTTTCACAGGTTCGCAAAAAATCAGCTGTAAACTCTTCCTGCGAATCCGCGGTCACCACGGAAAAATTCATATCCGCCAGCGCCTTCTCATCGTACTCTTCTTCGCCTTCCTCACAAAGAATCAGAAGTCCCCTCTGTCCGTCCGCAAAATCGCCGCCCTCCAGGACTTCCCGCAGAAAAGTTGTCTTGCCCGCTTCCAGGAATCCTGTAATTAAATAAATCGGAATTTGCCGCATACTCTATCACTCTTTTCTTTTTTGAATCCATGATCCACCAGGGTTACGCTACATTTTCAGCCCTCGCCGGGTGGCATCCCGCACTTCGTGTGGGATAATCCCTCGCCGGGTGGCA
>JAJQGP010000055.1:0-19773 GCA_021200475.1 Lachnospiraceae bacterium | reverse complement strand
TCCTCGTGATCGTGATGATGCTCGTGGTCATGCTCCTCATGATCATGATGGTGCTCGTGATCATGCTCCTCATGGCAGCAGCATTCCTCTTCATCCTCGTCCACATCCGCTTTAGTCTCTGCAAGGAGCATCTGCGCAAGGACATCTGTCTCCTCCATGGCACTGAGCATCTGCGCTCCGGTCAGGTCATCCCACGGTGTGGTAATGATCGTTGCGTGCGGATTCTTCTCACGAATCATAGCCGCCGCTGCCAGCTGCTTCTCCTCAGAAAGCTTCTGCGTGCGGCTCAGGATCACCGTCGCTGCGCTCTCGATCTGATTGTTATAAAATTCGCCGAAATTCTTCATATACATTTTGATCTTGGAAGCGTCCGCTACCGTTGTCAGGGCATTCAGCTCCAGTCCTGCTTCCTGTGCCGCTCCTTCCACGGCCTTGCGCACATCCGAAAGCTTGCCCACACCTGACGGCTCAATAATAATGCGGTCCGGAGAAAACTGCTCCGCCACCTCTTTCAGCGCTTTGCCGAAATCTCCTACCAGAGAACAACAGATGCAGCCGGAATTCATCTCTGTAATATTGATTCCAGCGTCTTTCAGAAATCCCCCGTCAATACCGATCTCTCCAAATTCATTCTCAATCAGCACGATCTTCTTTCCCGCAAATACCTCCGCAATCAGTTTTTTGATCAGCGTCGTCTTGCCAGCGCCAAGAAAACCGGAAATAATGTCTACCTTTATCATCTTCATCCTTCTTTCTATCTGTCTTATCATTTTGTTGCTGTTCTGTTACAGTTCAAAACAGCAGATCGCCTGCCAGGCTGTTCTGAACTGTTTTCCATATCACAAAAAGCAGCGGCTTTTCGCGCTGCTCTGCTATAGTACACCAAAAATAGCAAGAATGCAAGTGGTCATCCGGCGTAATTCCGTATGCATTCTACGCAAAGACTTCCGATACAGCCTGCTGGCGGGATGAACCGTACTGTCCAAATTTCCCAAGAAACTCACGGATGCGCGCGTGGTCAGCGTCAAATACCTCATCCGGGGAGCCTTCGAGGGCCACGACACCCTTGTCCATAAAAATCACACGGTCTGATATCTCGCGCGCAAATGCCATCTCATGAGTGACAATTACCATTGTGATGTGCGTCTCGGCGAGTGATTTAATGACCTTCAGCACCTCGCCGGTCAGTTCCGGATCAAGCGCGGATGTCGGTTCGTCAAAAAACAGAATCTTCGGATGCAGCGCAAGCGCCCGCGCAATCGCGACTCTCTGACACTGCCCGCCCGAGAGCTGACATGGATACGCGTTCTCTTTATCCGCCAATCCCATTTTCCGCAGAAGCTCCCGCGCCTCCGCGCAGACCTCCGCCTTCGGACGCTTCTGAATGGTAATCGGCGCGTCCGTGATATTTTTCATTACCGAAAAATGCGGAAACAGGTTAAAATTCTGAAACACCAGTCCAAAACAGGCATGCATTTTCCTCGCCTGCTCTCCTTTTGGATAGAATCGTTTTCCGTCCTTTGCGACCCAGGCCGTCTTCTCTCCCATATAAAGAATCTCACCGCCATCAATCTGTTCCAGCATGGTCGCACAGCGCAGCAATGTCGATTTTCCAGAGCCGGACGGACCGATAATCGACAAAATTTCTCCCTCGCTTACCGAAAGAGAAATATCATGAATGACCTCCAGGTTGTCAAACTTCTTTTTGATATGATTCATTTCAAGAAGCTTCATAGCAAACCGCAACTCCTTTATATCCCTGATTTGTAGCTGTTTAATCCTTCACAGTTACAAGGCTTATCCCGCACTTTGTGCAAGATGCCGCTACTGGTAATAATTCAGCCGTTTTTCAATCTGCTCCATCACAACCGCCACGACCAGATTAAAAACATAATAGAAAATGGCCGCCACCACAAAGGGCATGAATGTCGTCTGCGATGCCGCAATCTGTTTCGCGATCGTGAACATCTCCGCGTAAGCCAGAGAAAAACTCAGCGAAGTATCCTTGACCAGCGTAATGACCTCATTCGTCACGGACGGCAGAATTCGTTTTACCACCTGCGGGAATATAATCCGGAAAAAACAGGGAATTTTCCCATACCCCAGTACCTGAGCCGCCTCATACTGTCCCACTGGCATAGACTCAATGCCCGCCCGATAAATCTCAGCAAAATAAGCCGCATAGTTCAGCGAAAATCCAATGATAATCGCGGTAAAACGATATCCGCCGCCGATTTTCATGCCAAACAGGTAATACGGTCCAAAATACACGACCAGAAGCTGAAGCATCAGCGGTGTCCCGCGCATCACAGATATGTATATTTTTGTAATTGTACGCAGCAGACGATTTTTTGACATTCTGCCGAACGAAATCAGAAGTCCGAGCGGCAGTGAGAAAATCAGGGTCAGTGCAAAAATTCCCATCGACCGAAGCATACCGCTGCTCAGCTGACTCAGCATGACTGTAAATTTCATTTTATCAATAAAAGGCACCCCACATTTGCAGGATGCCTTTATCCTCCATCTTGTCTGTGCGGTCTGTCACGATCGTTACAGATCACGCTCTGACCAATTCACGTTCGTTCAACCACTACAGATGTGAGCAGCAGCATCGCGATCACATTTTACTCTGTCACAGCTTCTGTCTCCGCCTCATCCAGGATGCCCTCTCCCAGACAAACCATATCGCTCAGCTCATATTTCTCAGCGAGCTCTGCTACCGTGCCATCCTCTACAAGCGCCAGCAGCGCTTCATTTACGGTGTCGCGCAGCTCTTCATCATCGAGACGGAAGCCAACGCCGTACTGTTCTGAATTCAGTTCTTCCTCCAGGATGATATAACCTTCTTTTTCCTTAATCTGATACTGTGCTACCCCAATGTCCATTGCCACCGCGTCAATGCTTCCGGCCTGCAGCTCTACAAATGCGGTATTATAATCCGCAAACTCCTGCAGAGTGCCAAAGGTCGCCGCCAGATCTGCCTGATCTCCATCCGCGCTCAGAAGCTCCAGTGCAGCGGATGCAGCCTGCACGCCCACGATCTTCCCTGCCAGATCCTCCAGGCTGGCAATGCCGGAATCTTCCGCCACTACAATCACCTGACTGTTATCCACATACGGATAAGACCATGCGTAATTATCCTCTCGTCCATTGATGGTAAATCCGCTCCAGATGCAGTCGATCGAGCCGGACTCCAGCTCCAGGTCCTTAGAGTCCCAGTCGATCGGAGTCTTGATAAGCTCCCAGCCTTCCAGGTCACAGACCGCCTGTGCCAGCTCCAGATCAAATCCGGTGTACTCACCGTCATCATCCATATAGCCATACGGCGGATATTCTGCATCGAATCCTACCGTAAACGTTGTTCTCTCGTCCGCCATACTGACTGTTCCCATCGTCATAGAGACTGCCAAAGCAGCGGCCACCGCACCAGCCATCCAGTTCTTCTTCATAATATTCTCCTCCATTCCCGTTACAACTGCGTCACTCTACCGCGCTAAATTACAGGTCAATACTAACAGATAATCCAGATGCTGTCAACAAAGATTTCCTCGATAAAACAGAATAAAAAAGGTTCCCGTAAAAGATGGGAACCTTTTTCTGTATCAGCTTATCCCGATACTCTATTCGTTATATTCGCTCAGGGTGCTTCGATATTTCAGGATCCAGACACCAAACAGCAGCATCCATCCCAGCTGGCCGACACCGGCCGCAATGCCGGTCACTTCCAGATTCACAATACCGGAAAGAATATTGATAATACCAGTCAGTGCAAGGATCATATGGATCACTGCCACATATGCGGAAACCTTGCCGCAGCACTCTCCCGTCCGTGCATTTACACTGACGATCCGGATGGTCGAAAGATAACAGAAAAAGTACATGACAATCGCCATCGTCACAACGATCGCGCCAATCAGCGTCGCCACCGCTATGATAAGCAGGCTCTGCGTTCCACCGCTCCACGCCGCAATCACCAGCGTCACAGAAAGGATCAGGACAACCAGCAACACCGCACAGGCAGCAATCATCTCAATAATCGTCACTATCTGCATCAGCACAAAGCCGATACCCGGCATTTTCTTTGAACTGTGTGACAGAATACAGATAAGCCAAAGGCCCAGGCAGAACAAAAGATCCGGAACCCGGATCGCCAGGTTGATCGCCAGCGCACCGTTATCCAGCTGTGCCATTGCACTCTGGAACATGCTGACGTAACCGCTCAGCTGGGAGGGAAGATCCAGAAGATTCAGCAGCTTCGCAATCTGCCCGTAGCTCAGCTCCCTCATAAAAATCGCCGCAACCGATCCGGCCAGAAATACAGTCTGGAAAAGAGCAACCAAAATCAGCAGAGGGGATGTCAGTGCATCCTTTGACGCCTCAATCACTCTCCGGGCCATGCCTGAGCTCTTGCCGCCCGCATGGCCGGCCTGCCCTGAAACCCCACGGTTTTCCTGCGGAATCTGCGCATATGGCTGCACGGGCGGCTTCTGCTGCCCTCCTGCGGCCCGCGAAGCATTATTCCCATTTCCCGCAGCACTCTGGCCGGCTTCCATACGTCCGTCTGCCGGCCGCTGCACTGCGCGCTGTCCCGCAGACGCCGCCGCAGTCTGTCTCCCGGCTGTATCCGGCCGTCTTCTTGGCTGAACCGGATCACCTGGTATCTCATTCCGGTATGCCACGCTTTCTCCGGAATGCCCGCCGTGCACATCCCTGCGAATCACGCCCTGCGCACCGTCAAATTCCGCCATGGATTCCTGACCGTATATCTGCGGACCGCCCTTTGTCCTGCGCGGCCTTGCCGCTGCCTGACGCGGTGCATTCGCCTCCGCTTTTACGGAGGCTTCGGTTTCTTCCACAGGCACCGTCTCAGGCTCCGCGGACGCTTCTCTCTCACGCTGCAGAGGAACCTCTGCCCCGCTCTCCACCGGCATCACCGCCTCATTCTTCGCAGACGTTTCCGGCATACGCTTTGCAAATGCCTCTGCCGCATTCTGTACCGGTTCCTCTGCCACACGCTCAACAAATGTCTCCGCCTGCTTCGCGCATGCTTCCGCATGCTCCGCATATGTCTCTGCCTGCTTCGCGTACACTTCTGCCTGTTTCGCGTGTGTCTCCGCCCGTTTCGCGAACGCCTCATACATGTCCTCTGCACCTGCGTCCGTCACCGATGCAGCCTGTGAAAGAGACTCATCCGCCTCCCCGCTCTGACGTGCGGAACGCGCAAAATCCTCTTCCGGGAGGACTGTCACCCCCGGCTCATCCATTTGAAGCATTTCCAGTGCGGATGCCAGCTTTGACTCCACTGCGGTGTCCGGCTGTACCATCGGCTCATCATCCTGCACCTTCGTCAGAACCTCCTTGAGCTGTTCCTCGATCCTTTCATCCGGCTTCAGGGAATCCTCCCCGCCATTGGCCTCACCTTCCATATCTATAAATGGATTCCCACACACACTGCAGACCACACTGTCGTCATCCCCGATATTACCACACACGATACAGCGTTTCATACTTGTTCCGTTCCTCCTGTTCCAGCTTATCCCGGGGATCTTCTTCCACGTGCCTCCCCGCTTTTCAGCCATCCTTCCGTATTTTGTTTTGAGCGACAAAGGGGTATTCCAAAGCGACTCTCGCCCATATGCGCATAAACATAAACTCTGTGTCATTATACCCCATTTACCAGACTGGAGCAAGCAAAATCATAAATTCTGCGCAAAAACATAACAAAAACATAGCCACACCTCAGCGAAATATCCGCATTCCAGATGTGGCTACAACAAAATCATTCTCTGCGTAACTGTGAAGATGTTAAACCGTTACAGCTATTTTTCCAGATATTTTTCCAGGCTGACCAGCTTTACGCTCAGCACAAAGATTTCCGTTGCCAGCTGCAGCTCCTCCAATGTCGGGAAAGAAGGCGCGATCCGGATATTGCTGTCCTTCGGGTCTTTTCCATACGGGTAGGTCGCACCCGCGCCGGTCATCGTCACACCGGCCTCCTTTGCCTTTGCCACAATCTTCTTCGCGCAGCCGTCCAGTGAATCAAACGAGATAAAATAACCGCCCTTCGGCTTTGTCCAGGTCCCAATCTCCAGACCGCCAAGCTCCCGCTCCAGGCCTTCCTCAACTGCCTCAAACTTTGGCCGCAGGATTGCCGCATGCTTTCTCATATGCGCATGCACGCCATCCATATTTTTGAAGAAGCGCACATGACGCAGCTGGTTCAGCTTGTCGTGCCCGATGGTCTGATAAAACAGCGCGCGCCGCGCATCTGCCAGGTTCGCCTCTGAAGCTGCAAACGCCGCGATCCCGGACCCCGGGAAGGAGACCTTTGAAGTCGAAATAAATTTGAATACCAGATCCTCATTGCCAGCCTTCGTTGCTTCAGTCAGAAGCTCCAGAATCACATCCTGATCATCGTCATACAGGTGATGAATGGAATAAGCATTATCCCAGAAAATACGGAAATCCTTTGCCGCCGGCTTCAGATTCGCGAAACGCAGAACCGTTTCATCCGAATAAGAAATGCCCGTCGGGTTCGAATACTTCGGCACACACCAGATTCCCTTAATCAGCGGATCATTCGCAACCAGCCGCTCCACCAGATCCATATCCGGGCCGGTCGGAAGCAGCGGTACATTGATCATCTCAATCCCAAAAAACTCCGTGATGCCAAAATGACGGTCGTAACCAGGCACCGGACAGAGAAACTTCACCTTTTCCAGCAGCCCCCACGGCGTATGTCCGCATACACCCATTGACATTGCCCGTGCCACCGTATCGAACATTACATTCAGACTGGAATTCCCATAAATCAGGATATTCTTTTCCGGCACCTCAGACATATCCGCAAGCAGATGCCTTGCCTCCGGGATTCCGTCCATCACGCCATAATTCCTGCAGTCCACACCGGATTCACATCTCAGATCCGCCGTACTGCTCAGAACGTCCATCATTCCATTGGAAAGATCCAGCTGCTCCCTTGAAGGCTTTCCTCTTGACATATCCAGCTTCAGATCCTTCGCCTTCATCTCCTGGTATCTGACCTCTACAGCCGCTTTTTCCGCCAGAAGCTCCTCACGGGTCATCATTTTATAAGGTTTCATAATGTATTCTCCTCCAGTCCTGTATTCTGCGTCGCTCCGCCAGCTTGTCTGTCTCTCTTGCGCGTACAAATGTCCGCGCCAGATAAAAATTCACCTTACCTATTCTATCCCCGCCACCCTTGTTCGTCAAGGCTTTCTTCCTGATTCCGCAATAAAAGTTACTGAAGGTACCTGGTCATACCCTGACCGGATTTGCCTTATTTTGTATCTGCAGATACGCCCTGTAACGCCCTCTCCGTATACTGCGATATCTGAATGGCATCCTCAATCTCCAGATCCCGCTCCCCGGCGAGCGACTCCAGATGATGCCGAAATTCATGCAGCAGGACCTTCCGAATCTTCTCCAGAAGCGCTTCCTCCCGCCAGGAGCCGCAGCAGCGCATAAAGGAACCATAATACAGCACAATAAACCGTCCAAGATAATAATCCCGGTGATATTCGCCCATCACAAACAGGTCGCCGTGCAGATCAGCCGGATGCAGCTGTGCCTGCTCCTTCACAAAAATCCCTCCGTTCAGTTCCCGGTAAAAATCCTCCGGAAAGGTGTCCGCGATCTCATAAGCCGCTGTCTCGAATTCGTCAAATGTCATAAACTGCCCTCTATCCTTTGCCTGCGCCATCAGCAGCTGCATCGGTTTCCCGCAGACGGCACATTTCCTATTCCTTCGCCTGCGCCATCAGCGTACAGTCCCGGCTGTACTCACATCTGCCGTAATCACAATCCGATCCGAGCAGGATTCGTCCGTCCCTCTCTGTGAGCTCATATTCACAAAGCACCGTCCGCGTCTGATTCTGTTTTTTGCAAAAGCCGCTGATAAAGGCTTCCGTCTCCATAAGTCTTGTTTCTCCTTTTTATTTTTTCTCCTCCGGGTCCGATTTCGCATCGTCCTTCTGGGATACCGACTTCTTCACGTCATCAAATGCCTCCTGATTCATAAAAGAAACCGCCCTGGGATTCCTCTTAAGCAATCCGCGGATCGACCGGGCGCTGATCCGGTGCAGCAGGTCATTTTCTCCCGCCAGGCGCGCCGCTTTCTCCTGAACCGCTGCGAGCTTATCCGTCAGCTCCTGGATTGTCGCAATTTTGCCGGGCAGCTCTCCCAGCGCGGCAATCCGCTCTGACATCTCCTGCGCACCCATCGTGAACGTCTCGTTCGCTTTTTCACCCGCGTTCTTAACCGCATTCTCGAATTCCTGCCGCCAGTCAGCAACCGCAGTTCCCAGCTCCGTTTTGCGCTCGTTGACTGCCTGCCCAAGCTCCGTCCTTCGCTCCGTAAATGTGTTTTCCACATCCAGCTTCCGCTCCGCGAGCATCGTTTCCACTTCCAACTTCCGCTCCGCGAACATGTCTTCCATTTCCGACTTTCGCTCGGCAATCGCCAGCTCAAGCTCCTCTTTTCGCCTGGCAAGCTTTTGCATCTCTTCGTTGGCGCGCTCCCACTGAATCAGCACATCGCGCAGACGAATCGCTGCGCGGAAGGACGTCACCGCGTCGGCTGTCACAAACGGCGTCACCAGAATCACCACCGTCTCGACAATCCCCTTATCCAAAGACAGCACCAGCTTCTCCACATAAACCTGAAGCACCTCGACAACCAGCACGGTCATCACACCCCAGCAAAGCGTAGAAGCCAGACAGATATGTCCATTCAGATTCATAAATTTATCCGAATAATCCCAGTAACGCACATGAAATAGCTTTTCCACCACTGCTCCGGTCATGTATTCGAGCACCGTAGCCGCAGCCATGCCGGACAGACACATCAGCGGAATACTCTCCCGAAACGGAATCGTCACCACCAGTACGCAGATTGCACCGCTGCCATAAATCGGCAAAAGGGGGCCTTTTAAAAAGCCCCGGTTCACCAGATGTTTCTCTTTGACTGATACGTAGACGGACTCCCAGACCCAGCCCAGAAAGCAATAAATATAGAAAAACAGCACCCACTGCGAAAATGAATAAATCGTCATAAATCATCACCTTATTCGCCAATCGTACCTTCCGGACTACTTTTTCAGCCCAATCAGTGTATTTTTCAGCTCCTGCTCCATGCGGTTCAGCTCATCCTCCGCCGCGCGGCGCTTTGCGCGGCCATCCTCCTGAATCTTCATCACCTCATCAAGCGTTGAAATCAGACTCGCATTCGTCGACTTCAATGTTTCCAGGTCAACTATGCCCCGCTCGGAGGCTTTCGCACTCTCAACCGTCGCCATCTTCAGCTGCTCCGCATTCTTCTTCAGAAGCGCGTTCGTCATATCCGTGACTTCCTTCTGCGCTTTCGCCGCCTGATTCGCATGCTCCACGCCCAGGGAAATCACCATCTGGCTCTTCCACAGAGGAATCGTATTCACCACGGTCGACTGAATCTTTTCAATCATCAGCGTGTCACTCGCCTGTACCAGACGAATCTGCGGCGCAGTCTGGATCGAAATCATGCGCGTCAGCTCCAGATCGTGGATTTTCTTTTCAAAACGGTCGCAGAGCTCCTGCAGATCCTTTGCCGCCTGCGCATCCTCCGGCAGATTGCTCCGCTGCGCCTTCTCAATCGCTGCGGCAAGCTCCGTCGCACGCACCTCCTCCAGGCGCTTTTTCCCGGCCAGGATATACATGGACAGTTCTTTAAAATAAGAAAGATTCAGTTCATACATTTTATCCAGCACAGCCACGTCCTTCATCAGCTGCACCTGGTGATCCTCCAGAACCGTACAGATCTTCTCAACGTTGACCTCCGCCTTATCGTATTTTGCTTTCATATTGGCTACTTTATTGCCGTTCTTTTTAAACAGACCGCCAAACAGACCTTTCTCATTCTCATCCTCATCAAAGCTCTTGAGCTCTGTCACAAGACTGGAGATCATATCGCCGACCTCTCCGAGATCCTTTGTACGTACATTTTTCAGAGCAGTCTCCGAAAAATCCGCCATCTTTTTCTGCGTACCAGCACCATATTGCAAAATCCCGTTCGAATCATGCAGATTGATCTGCTTGCTGAACTCGTCCACCATCTTCCGCTCTTCCGGCGTCAGCGAGTCCTCTGTCAGCTGCGGGTCCGCAGCGGGCTTCGTCTCCTTTTCAGGCACTGGCACCGCGGCCGGTTCTTCCGCCACCGGCGTCCCGAACGTCAATACCGGCGTCGGCACCTCCGCATCCATAAGATCCTTAAATTCGTCCATTTTGTTGTCCTCCTTGTAGTTTTTTCAATATCTATTTCGTCCCAAAGCCATTCTTTGTCAGTCCTTCCTGCGCCAGCATGGAATTCAGCACCGAGATATCCGAGGAGATATCCCACGCCTGCTCCTCGTACAGATTATCCAGCAGCTTCTCGAACGCGGTATTAATCGTATCCAGCGCACTCTCAATTTCCTTGCGGGTATTTTCGATATTCTGCCCCCGAATCGGCTGATCATCCAGCTCACAATACGCATCCAGCAGCTTGCGGGTCGTCGGCAGATAATAACTCATCATTTTGCGCAGATCAGAGACCGCATCCGGGTTCTTCTCTGCTTCCCGGAAAATCCTCGTCACCACCAGCTCCAGCCGATCCAGCTTCGCCGTCATCTGCACATCCGGAATCTTCACATTGCACTCATGAATGTGACGGATGTATTTCTGGCCTTCCTCAATCAAAGCCTGATGTTCCGGTGAACGCTCTGTTTTCCCGGTTTTTTCCTTCTCTGATTCCGCCGCAGCGGATGGCTGGCTTCCGCCGCTCATTTCCTGTTCACTCTGGCGCCTCTCAAATTCTGTCTCCGCCTGAAGATATTGCTGATACGTCGACTGATCGGTAATCAGAAGTGTCTCCCTACGATCCAGATAGCCCACCGGAAAATACCCGCGCCGGATCATCTTTTTCAGATCCTTCTTCACATAATTGCCGGTCTCTCCGATTCCAGCCGCCAGCTCCTCAATCATGCAGTAGGTCCGCGTCCCGATCACTTCCTGATAGCGCTTAAAACGTCTGGATTCGCCCAGGCGTCTCTGCCCATTCGCCCCCAACAGAAGGCTGCCCGCAAAAAGCAGTCCGGTCGTAACACCCCCGGCCGCAAACAGGAACAGATCGCCGATCGCAGCAGCAGCAGCGGCTTCCATCGCGAGGGAAGCTCCAAAAATCACACCCATCCCATAACCAATATACTTCATCAGCTTACTGCCCAGCTCGCCAGGCACCTTCCGCTTCACCTTTACCGGCTGGCTGCGCTGCATTCCCTGGCCGCTTTGGTCATAAAAAGAGCCTCTCTGAGCGGAGGACTGCCCCTGTGTCCGTCCTGCCGTCCTCTCATACGCCTGTCTGCCCCGGTTCGCTGCCCGCTCATACGCCTGCCTGCTCCGGTTCGCTGTCTGCTCATATGCCTGTCTGCCCCGATTTGCCGTCTGCTCATACGCTCTTCGCACACGATCCGCAGACCCGCGGTAGGTCTGATCATATGCATCCCCAGTCGTTCCACCCTGACCAGAACCGCCTGCCGACCCCTTCTGATCATAGCTGTCATACGCATCCCTGGACGCACCAGAGCCGCCATATCCACTGTCATAAGAACCGCTGCCGTCCGAATCATACGTCTGGCTGCCTGCGGTCCATCCGCCACTGCGGTTCCCGCCAAGATTTCCCCGGATTGCATCCTGCAGACCATCCATCGTGTCATTGACCACATCCGCGATCGTATTGCCCAGCTGCGAAAAATCTCCCGTATCCACAGCATCCTGCACCAGTCTCTTTATCTGATCACCGGCCTCATACCAGTCATTTTTTGTCATTCTACGCACCCCTGCATGATATCTGGCGATTCTTCTGCGCCGCCAGGTGCTTCCTCGCTGCAATCGCCCCGAATTGTCCGCTCCTTTTGGACTTTTTCACAATAATTCGAAGCGCCTTTCCCGTTCATAATAGCATATTCATTCCCTTGCTTCAAGGGAAAAATCCGCGCTGTAACGGCATCCGGCCCATGAAAACGTTACAGGTCACACCTCGAACCGATTTACCTTATTTCAATTAACATTAAAACCGCTTTTTCTGCTCAGAAAAAGGCTGCCCGCCAATCTGGCGGACAGCCCTCGAATTCTGTGTATCACTATGTCACTCTGTCTTATTACCAATATCTTCTCGCACATACCGGTGTGCGGTAGTTGTAACTCGAAATAATGATACCGGTGCTGGATGTACTTGCATGTACTACCTGGCCATTTCCAATATAAAGAGCTACATGGCTGATGCCGCTGCCATCCGAGTAGAACAGAAGATCTCCTGCCTGGATATCACTTAAGGATACCGATGTACCGCTGGAGGCCTGCGCTGCCGCTGTACGCGGAATGCTGATTCCGAAGTTCGCAAATACCGACTGTGTAAATCCAGAGCAGTCAGCGCCATTGGTCAGGCTTGTCCCGCCGTATACATACGGATTCCCGACAAACTGTACTGCATAGTTCGCAATCGCCTGTCCTGTAGAAGAAGACGAGGAAGTACTGGTAGTCGTTGTTGAAGCTTCTGTAGATGCGGTCTGTGCTGCTTCCGTCTGTGCCGCTTCCGTCTGCACTGCCTCCGTCTGCGCTGCCTCGGTCTGTGCCGCTTCTGTATAGGTTGTCTCTGTACTTGCAGCCGCTTCTGTGTAGGTCGTCTCTGATGCCGATGTATCTGCCGCTGCAGAGGTATCCGTTGTCGTTGAATATTTCAGCTCATCTGCCACGGCTACTGCGGACAGATATTCCTGATACGCAGCTACCGCCTCATCATAGGTATCATATACCAGCTGTTCATCTGCCTGCTGGGTAGCTGCATCTGCTGCTTCCTGCGCTTCCAGATAAGTCTGATACGCTTCGTCTACCGCTGCCTGTGCCTCGCTCAGACTCGAAGACGACGAACTGGAAGCGGAAGAAGAATCCGTGTATGTCTCTGTGTAAGTATAAGCTTCCGTCTCAGCCGCTGCTGCTTCTGCCGCCGCTGCTTCTGCTGCCGCTGCCTCAGCTGCTGCTTCTGCTGCTGCCGCTTCTGCCTCCTGCTCTGCCAGATATGCCAGCCACTGCGCATCCAGTCTCTCCTGCTCCTCTTCGAGCGTCTCCGCTGTCGAGTAGTAGGTATCATAGTTCACATACCACGCATTGATATACCCGTATGTACCATCCTCCAATACAACCTTCATCCAGTCACCTTCATACGCGACCACCTCCAGCTGATCTGAGGAATACACCATGCCAATCGTCGAAGAATCCTCACTGGCCTCAGAGTGAACCCACAATCCCTCCGCGTTGACCGTCGCAACATTGTAAGCAACTGCCTCCGCAATCGTATCTGCTTCCTCGCCTGTCGCGAAATACGCAGCGTTCACATAACCGGTCACGTTACCGGACTGCACCTCATACCAGTCACCAAGCTGTCCAAGGATCGTTACCGAACCATTGTTGTATACCTTGCCAACCACTTCACCGTCCACACTTGCTTCCGCGCGGACATTAATGTAATTCTCACACTGTGCGAACGCCAGCTCGCCGCTCATGCTGGTGTCATATACCGCTTCTGTTTCAGTCTGAGCTTCGGTCTCCGCCGAAACCGCTTCTGCATCCGCCGCCGCATCTGTATCAGCTGTCTCCGCCGCTGCATCTGTTGTCGTATCAACGCTCTCAGAAGCCTCTGCCGCCTCATCAGACACATCCGTATCTGCTGCGGCGCTCTGTGCTCCCTCTGTGCTGACAACCGCATCTGTCTCACTCAGACCCACAAGAGTCGAGCTGCTGCTCACAACTGTATTTGTCTCACTCAGACCCGCAAGGGTCATACTTCTATTATTATCCGCAAGAGCTACCGTCCCAAAACTTCCAAATGTAATCCCCACTGCCAGACAGCAAGCCATAAATTGCTTTACTGCTTTTTTCATCATCTATCCCCGCCTCCAAACAATCGTAAAACTTATTACAAATTTATTACATTTATTACGATGGTATAATAACAAATGAGCGGGGCTTTGTCAAGTGTATTTAATATTTTTAAAACAAATTCGGCAAGTTTTTTAATATATGAAAAAACACGCCCCCGAAAAGAGAGCGTGCCTGCGTCAGTATTCTTTTATACCACACCTTCCAGATAGGCTTCCACGGAAGAAATGACGTTCGCTCCATCTGAGACCGCGGTCACAATCTGGCGTAAATGCTTTGTCCGGATGTCTCCGGCCGCGAAAATACCGGGTTTCTCTGTGATTCCATCCTCCGATGCGCAAATATAACCATTTTTATCAAGCTGTAATAAGTTAGTCACAATTTCCGTATTCGGCCTTGTCCCAACCGCAATAAAAACACCGTCCAACTCCATCACGTGCTTCGTTCCGTCTTTTTTGCTGCGGATCACAGCACATTCTACCTGGTCCTCTCCACGGATCGCTGTCACCTCTGAGTTCCAGATAAATTCCACATTTTCGCACTTCTTCAGATGATCCTGCAAAAGCCGCGCTGCCCGCAGCTCGTCTCGCCGGTGAATCAGATATACCTTTTCGCAGCCGTGGGAAAGGAAAAGAGCATCCTCTACTGCGGCATCACCGCCGCCCACGACCGCGACCGTCCGGTCCTTGAAAAATGCGCCGTCACAGGTCGCGCAATAAGAAACGCCCATACCCGCAAGCTCTTTTTCTCCCGGCACCCCAAGCGAACTGTGCCGGGCGCCCATCGCCAGCACAAGCGACCGCGACCGGAATTCCTCCTTATTCGTATACAGCACCTTGACGCGGCCATTCTCCTCCTCGCCGATGTGCCTTACTTCTATATTAATAAACTTCACACCCAGCTTCTCCGCGTGCTCACGGAACTTCACACCGAGTTCAAAGCCGCCGATCCCCGGCAGGCCAGGGTAATTGTCCACCTCATACGTGTTCAGCATCTGCCCGCCGCTCATATATTCCTTCTCCAGCACCAGCACGGACAGCTGCGCACGCACAGCGTAAATCGCCGCTGTCAATCCTGCCGGACCAGAACCAACAATAATTACATCGTAAATCATTGCGTCAATTCCTCCTTTCTCATCATTCAGAGACATCCGGCCAATTGAGGAAGCCTGTCGGCTCAATGATGGAACAGCCGGATCCCTGTAAATGCCATCGCCATCCCATATTTGTCGCAGGTCGCGATCACATCCGCATCGCGCACCGATCCGCCCGGCTCCGCGATATATTTTACACCCGACTTATGCGCGCGCTCAATGTTGTCGCTGAACGGGAAAAACGCGTCTGAACCAAGCGTCACGTCCTGCATCTGATCCAGCCACGCACGCTTCTCCGCCTCTGTAAACACCTCCGGTTTTTCCGTGAACACCTTCTCCCACGCGCCGTCCGCCAGCACATCCATATACTCCGCTCCGATATATACGTCGATCGCATTATCGCGCTCCGCACGGGTGATCTTGTCAGAGAACGGCAGGTTCAGCACCTTCGGGCACTGGCGAAGGAACCAGTTGTCTGCCTTCTGTCCGGCAAGTCTCGTGCAGTGTACTCTTGACTGCTGACCAGCGCCGATGCCGATCGCCTGTCCGCCTTTTACAAAGCAAACCGAGTTCGACTGTGTATACTTCAGCACGATCAGGGAAATCTTCATATCCGCGAGCGCCTCCGCCGGGATGTCCTTATTCTCCGTCACAATATTGGAAAGCAGCGCATCGTCAATCGGCAGCTCCTGGCGGCCCTGCTCAAAGGTCACACCATACACCTGCTTATGCTCGATCGGATCCGGGCGGTAATTCTCATCAATTTTGATCACATTGTAATTGCCCTTCTTCTTCTGGGCCAGGATATCCAGCGCCTCCTGCGTATACCCCGGCGCAATCACGCCGTCTGACACTTCACGCTTGATCAGCAGCGCTGTATCGCGGTCGCAGACATCCGAGAGGGCGATAAAATCTCCAAATGAGGACATCCGGTCTGCGCCTCTCGCCCGTGCATACGCGCACGCCAGCGGCGACAGATTCTCATAATCGTCCACCCAGTAAATCTTTGCCAGTGTCTCCGTAAGCGGCAGACCCACCGCCGCGCCGGCCGGAGACACGTGCTTAAAGGAAGTCGCCGCCGGAAGCCCTGTCGCTGCCTTCAGCTCACGCACCAGCTGCCAGCCATTAAACGCATCCAGAAAATTAATATATCCCGGCCGCCCCGAAAGCACCTCAATCGGCAGCTCACTTCCATCCGCCATGTAAATGCGGGATGGCTTCTGATTCGGGTTGCATCCATATTTCAAAGCTAATTCTTTCATAATTGTTTATCCTTTCCTTTTTCTGAAAATTCTACCGATTCTTATTTACAATCCGTGTCTCATACTCGCCCGTCGCGATATCAATATACCGCACAAACAGCGACACCTTGTTATCCTCATTCAGGCTGTTCCAGAGCAGCTCCGTGCACGCATCCACTCCATCCGGAATCGCCACACGCTTCGGTTCGCCTTCAAAGCTCGGAAGCCCCGGCAGAGACGCCCCCTCACTTCGTTCGGCGGCAGCTTGTCCAGCCCATTCCAATGCGCTTTGCGCAGGGCTGGACTGCCCATCTCCCATATAAGTATGAATAAACCGCCCTTCCCCTGCCACACAATTTTCATAAGCATACGTATAGCGGTTGCATGCGGCCGGATTCCCATCGGCGCTCTTGAGGATGGACATTGCATAATTAAAATGCCCATTTTCAATATGAAGAATTCCCGAAATCCGCGGCGTATAATTGGGCGCGTCCGGTTCAAACTCGCGGCCACGCAGTGCCTGTTCAAAGGTCTGCTGCCTGTCCATCTGCTCATAGATGGTATCCGTCTGGTCGCCATTCGTCACAATCGTCTTATTGCCCAGCACCCGTACCGGTGCATAAATAATCAGACTCGGATCCTCCAGCTTCGCCGGATCAAACGCCTGCGTGCGAATGCCTTCGCCATCCTCCACAAACACCCGGTTCCTGCTGTTTCCGCTCCTGCCCATGATAAAATACGCGGCAACTGCTTTCGTGCCATCCTTTGTCCTGCCAATCACAATGCCCCGGCCCGGGTAACTGTTCGCCTTCAAATCCTTTTCCAAACTAAGCAGCTCCATGTTTGTTCTCCTCCTTAAAAAGAAAAACCGCCCGGCAAAAATCCTCCTTTGCCCAGACGGTCGACTCCTCTACACCCATACTCCCCTGTGGTCCCCCACTTCCGTCAGTTGTATGAGCACATAAAACATAACATCATATCAGCAAAAAAGCAAGACCCTTTTTACACAAATCGTGCCGGGGAATTCGCAGGTTACCGGCCACACCCTCCTGACCACTTCATGTTATCGTAGTCTCTGTGGGTGTGACCAGACCTTCCACTCCTTATGAAATGCTTCCCGTAATAGCGCTCCATACATCGTCGCTCTCATAGCCAAGTCGCCAGGCGGCAATGCCGCCGAACTCATATTCACTGATAAACGCAGCCCGGGCAGCGACAGAATCCGCGTCTTCGAGCCAGATCTGGCAGAGACGGCCGTCCGCTGCGGTCCATTCGGCATACTGCTGACCGGTACTCTCATCATAAGCAGATGTGACTCCTGCTTCAGAAAGAATCTCCTGCGCCTCACTCATAGTGACGACTTCACTCGTGACATTGGTGGTACCATCAGAGAGTGTCTCCGTATACCACAGCCTGGAATAGAACGGAATCGCACTGATAATCTTTTCTTTTGAGATTTCAAGCAACATATTCTGAATACCGGTCTCCTCAAAGTCCATCGAGGCGACGCTGCCGGCGTCGGAGCCGGAGTAATGCTCATCGTATCCCATCATAATGATATAATCACAGATGATGCCGAGTTCTTTCCTATTATACTGCGTTGAATATTCGGTCGGCACCGGGACATCAACAGACAGAATGATGCCGTATTTCCGGCAGAGAATCGACAACTCCCGCAGGAACTGTACATAGTCGTACCCAGACTCCTGTGCGATACCCTCAAAGTCGATATTAATTCCATCAAAGTCCAGCTCGAGTGCCTGCTCAATCAGATAATTCTGCACGGTCTGGCGCGAAGAGCGAGTCGCCAGAAGTGTGGATGTACTGACGTCTTCGCTAAAATTACTGACAAGCACCCACACCTGCAGTCCCGCCGCGTGCGCTTCCTCAACATAAGATGCGCTGGCGTAGGACAGGATGCTTCCGCTGTTATCACTCAGATAATACCAGGTCGGTGAGATCACGTTCACGCCAGTCACAGCGGCAATATCCTCCGACAGATTGTCATTCATGGCAGTATAATTGATCTGGTGAAACACCAGATTTACCCGCCCATCCAGGCTGATGCTGGAATAATCGGCCTGATAGTAGGTATCGCGCACGGTTTCTTCTATATTAATAAGGTTATTTGATTTGATATAGCCGATGTAGCCGTCCGCCGTCACTATCTGTGTCCAATTCTCCAGCTGCTCGATCACAGTCACCGTATCACCCGCTGTCACATCGGTCAGGATCGCACTCTTAATCCCGCCGCGGTAACGCACAACTCCATCCTTTTTCACCTCGGCCACCGTCACACTCACACTGCCGGTCGTGATCACAACGCGCGCCGGGGATTCATAGGTCTCAAAATGCAGATTCGAATACTGCTGCAAAAAATTCATCGCCAGAAACATGCCGGAGGATGTCGTCTTCACAATTTCATAGCCCGCATCGAAGCTCTCTCCATCAATGGTGTAGGCCGAGCTGTTCACCGGAATCTCAAAGACCTGATCTGCCGTCGTAAACAGCATCACTGCCTCGGAAGAATCCCAGTAAAACCTGGAGTTCAGCGTACTCTGAACGAGCGTATAGTCAATATATACGTTCCCGCTCACAATCAGCGCACGCTCCTGCGCTATGTAATCATCAATCACGACCGCGGCCACTGTCTCGCCTTCGACTCCAAGCGACGGCTCCGTTGTCCCTTCCGCAAACCCAAAATAAGTATCCGAGGGCATCCTCTCCGAGGTCGGCATGAATTTCTGCACACTCACCAATACAATCGACAGCAGACCGACTGCGATAATCAACGTCGCCAGCCGCCGAAAGGTTTTATTTTTATAGTTCATTCGCTGTACTTCCCCTTTCGCCTGCCACGGTCCCAGTATAAAATCCGCGGCGCGTTTCTTTTATCTGCAGTATAACAGGTTCCGCAAAATCCGTCACGATTTTCAGCTAATTTTCAAAAAAGATTAAGAAGTCGCAAGGCCTTTGCGGGAAAACAGCGGCTCTGGCGCTCCTCCTTTCTTTCCTTCCACGTAAAAACCATGATCCTGACGGTCAAAGCATTCGGTTTTCGGTTTTTCTGCCTCCGGCCTCAGGATCGATCCAGACGAATTCTGACAAAATTGATCCCTGTGATCGTTTCCTGGTCATTTCCGATGAAGTCCCGCATATACGCGGAATCTTCAGCAAACAGGCAGGCGCTGACGATTTCATCTGCATGGCAGCGCCGCCCTTCCAGGTAGAGACGGGTTCCTGCCCGCTCATAGCCGCGCAGCTCTTTTTTCAGTGCCGCGGCTGCCTTGTTGCTGTATTGCGGTTTCATCTGTCTGTTCAATTTTCTCCTTCTTCACGGGCAGAAAAGAATGGAGGTGCATGTGATATATTTCCGGTATTTCTGCCCGGTTTTTCTTTTTCTTACCTATTGCAATTTCCGGTCTTAAACACTTTTGGAATAAAAAAAGAGCAGAATTCCTTGATTTTTCA
>JAJQGP010000078.1 GCA_021200475.1 Lachnospiraceae bacterium | reverse complement strand
CATCCGCTTCCAGTTCCTTTAAGTTTGCACTCAGTGTTCTGTATCTTTTCTTCCTTACACTGTGCCTCCACGGTTTTGGCCAGAGTTCCGTAAAGGAAAGCCGAGCCACGTTTTACATTGACCACGCTGCTTTCAGAAATGAATACTTTTTCCGGCGTTGCCTCTCCTTTGCCCAGATTAAGATAATGTCCCTTTCTTTCCTGTGTCAGTCGTGGTCTGCCCAAGCACTTCCAGTATTATGTTCACCGCTCCTTCAATTCCTAATTTATCAGTATCGAGGCAGATGTCATATGTACTCGCGAATCCCCACGCGGAATCAGAATACTGATTGTAATAGGCGGCTCTTTCCCGGTCGACCTTTTCAATTTTCTGTCTGCTCTCAGCAGGCGAGATTCCGTCCCGCTCAGATACCCGTCTGGCTCTTGATTCGACGGATGCAGTAATAAAGACAGTTAATATCTTCTCTGTATCATGAAGAACCCGGTCGGCCCGGCGACCTATGATAATACATGGACCCTGCCCGGCGGTCATCTTTATCACTTCCTGCTGTGCCTGATTCGCCAGATTTTCAAGGGCAGAGTCATGTCCGAAATTGAATCCCACATATTGATATAGCCCGTTTGTTCCCAGAGATTTTTCATCCATGCTTGCAAGATACTTCCGGTTTAATCCGGAACGCTTCGCTGTTTCTTCCAGTAAAGCCGCATCATAACAGGGAATGTTTAATTTTTCTGCAAGCAGTTTCCCAACAGAACGGCCGCCGGAGCCGTAGGATCGTCCAATCGTAATGATATAATTTGTCCGTGCAGGCTCCGCAGAGGGGATGAATTCTCCGGTTTCACATACTTTGTCATTCCCTGTGGCCGGGTTCTCCAGTTCTTTCTTTATCCGCAGAAGTACAACTGCAACGGCAATAAAAGTCACAGTGTCGGCAGCTGGCATAAAGAACGGCAGGGCATAAAGTCCCCAGATCATGGGAAGCAACAGTGCAAAGCCAACGCCAAATACAAACTCACGGGCCACTGACAGAACAGAAGATTCCTTTGCCTTTCCAAGCGATTGCAGGAAAATAAAGCTGCCCTTATTCAGGCACGCGAGAGGAAGCAGGCAAAGCTGTCCGCGGATGAACCATACCGCAAACTGTGTATAATAAATGCTTTCATTTTCTGAGCCGAAAATCAGCATAAGCTGGCTGGGGAACAGTAGGAAAATAACTGACGAAACCAGACCCAGTAATGCTTCACACGCCATCAGCCGTTTCATCAGCCCCAGGACACGGTCGTTGCGCTTTGCGCCGATGTTATATCCGGCAATCGGAATACACCCGGCAGCGAGACCGGCAGAAATAGAAATAATAATCTGGAAGAATTTCGACACAATCCCCGCAATCGCGGTTGGAATCTGGGCATATTCCGTCTGCCCGAATACAGAATCCATCGCGCCATATTTCACAGCCATATTGATCGTTGCAGCCATAGAGAGCACGATTGAAAACTGTGAGAGAAAGCTCGCAAATCCAAGAGTCAGGATTTGTCTTACGAGCCCTGGCTGAAAACGGAAGCAGCTTTTATTTAATGGGGTCGCCTTCATTCTGAAAAGGTACAAGGCCGCCATAACTGCTGATAAAATCTGACCGCCGATGGTAGCAATGGCAGCCCCCATCATCCCCCATTTCAGAACATAGATGCAGACAGGATCAAAAATAATGTTAAAGGCAGCGCCCAACAACAATGTCGACATTGCAAAACGCGGACTGCCGTCTGAACGTATGATGGGGTTTAAAGCCTGGCCGAACATATAAAACGGGATTCCTAACGTAATCCAGAAAAAATACTCCTTCGAGAGCCGGAATGTTTCTTCATTCACATCTGCACCGAACATACGAAGAATCGGTTCCTGAAACAGAAGATAAACTGCTGTAAGAGCAAGGCTCACTGCCAGAACAGAAACCACAGCGTTTCCGACGCCGCTTGCGGCATCATCACTTTTTTTGCTTCCGAGGCTGATACTGACAAATGTGCAGCATCCGTCCCCGATCATGACGGCAATGGCTATGGCCACCACTGTCATCGGAAAAACGACCGTGTTGGCTGCGTTTCCATATGAACCGAGGTAAGATGCGTTTGCGATAAAAATCTGATCGACAATATTGTAAAGTGCTGCTACCAGCATGGAGATCACACAGGGAAACGCATATTTTCGCATGAGCCTTCCCAGGCTCTCCGTTTCAAGATAGTTAGTTGTCTCAGCTGACATAGAATATCCCTTCCTTAATTTCATATTCCAGCCCGGTGTGTAAACTCTCTACCCGTAGAATGCGAATTGGAATCTATCCATGACCAGTGCATCTATTCTACTCTGATCTTTTGGGATATTCAACTTTAATATTTAAATGTCAGATTGTTTCTCTGATTCACAGTCCAGTAGTTTGAACCAATCCCGTGCTGTATGCAAAGGCTTTTGGAGATGTTGCCACATTGCATTTCACCAAATGACAGCGTTCCGCAGATCGCTGGGTGCGGAAAATTTTTGAGCCTTTGCAATAAAATACAGCCCGCAGCCGCCGGTGATAACCGACAGCTGCGGGCTGTACATCAATCACATTTTTATATTGCAAGACTTTGCTGCGGTATCCTTTCTTTTTCTGTGGCGGACCCCAGCAATCTTTTATCGAGAGCATCAACATCATCTCCGTGTTCGCGGATAAAGGCGGCTTTATCCTCTGCATTGCCATTCAGAAATACCTCATCGAGAATGTACTCCACATAATTGGTTTTCTGCAGTGCTTCCACGAAAAGAGGGTGATATTCTTCATAAGGATGTTTTGGTGCGTAATCTGTCTGCCATTGCTGAAGCTGATGGAGATAACTGCAGAGCGTGCGATAGCACTGCAATTCCTTTTTCTTTGCCTCCAGTTCCGCAGAGATCTTTGGATTTGGTCTGGCTCTGGACGGGATGTATGTCTTATCATCATAAGAAATGCCGAAATCATCCGCCAGTTTTTTAGCTGCTTCTACAGGGCGCAGGTCAAAATATCTGGCAACAAAGCTGATCGCGTCGCCGTCTGCCTGGCAGCCGAAGCAGTGATAGCGTTTCGATAATTTCATGCTGGGGTGCTTATCATCGTGAAAGGGGCAGCACGCCATGCCGTTCCGGTTGACCTTGATACCGTAGGCTTCCGCAGCCTGCCTTGCTGTCACGGAATCCCGGACCGCTTCAAATACATTCATCGAATAACCTCCAATCAAAGAAAAAGCCCGGACACTCTTGTAATGAGCATCCGGGCCGGTCAATGGTTCCCTATCTGTTTTGATTTTTCTGCTGTTCCTGCAGTTTTTCCTTTTCCTGTTCTTCCTGCTTCTGATCCATTCCCAGAATCGCCTCGATATTCTTCCGCGCGATGAGGTAGTCCTGCATCTCTTTTCGGGCAGAGCGATAGTCTGCGTAAGCTTTCTTTTTCCCACTCAGGACTTCGGCGTATTCCTGGTTCAGCTGTTTGATAGTCGGTATTCTGTTTTTGCCTTTCCCTTTTGGATCGCGGTTTTCAGCAGCTGCTTTATCCAGCTGGTTAAAGGCTTCCTTTGCAGCCTTGTGAAGTGTGATGTCTTCCCGGTGTTCCTCAAGGAATTTTCTGCTGTATCCGGATTTCCGGTATGCTGCGTAAGTTTCCTTTGTGCGCCCATAGTTAATGATATGCTTTTTCAGTGCGGCAATCTCCGCAAGACGCTCTTCCGAGGATTTGATGGAAGCGGACAGTTCATTGAAGTGGACAGCAGCGGCATCCGTCTTTTCTGCCAGTTCCTCGTAGGTGTCGATGCCGTGTTCCTTGATAAAGCAGACAGCCTCAGCCATCTGTTTCAGATTGAAGGAGTTTGCCCAGCGAACGTAGCCGCCGCCTTTTCCTTCGGCGCGTTTTGCCTCGATATCAATGAGCAGCTGCAGTTTCGGAGGCGCTGTGGAGAATGATTTTTCTTTACGTCGGCTCTTTGGTTGGTGCATGGCTTCTCCCGCGACAGCGGCGCGGAGTTCTTCTTCTGAATATCCCTTTCCCAGAGAGCGCAGACGGATATATCGCTGTTGACCATGCCCTTTCAGAGCGATATTTTTTCCGCGCTTGATTTCATATCCGTCTGCTTCCAGTAATCGCAGAAAGGCTTCAAAATCTGCCGGTTTCATCAGAAGAGCGGCATCTATAGATTCGCAGATGTCATCCCGGAATGTATGTTTCTGCGGATATTCTGATTTTTTTTCGCGCTGATTGTATGGCTTCGCGTCTATGATAGAGAGGCCGTGTTGCACGCAAAGCCGGTCGCTGATTTTCTGAACGGCCAGATAAGATAGAAAGAAATTTACAAATTTCCTGCTTCCGTCCAGTGTGGTGGAATTGAAGACGATATGGTTGTGAATGTGTGCCCGGTCCGTATATGTGGCGACGATAAAGGCATGGTTTCCCTTAGTGAAGCTCATCGCCAGCTCATAACCAATCTTATTTGCTTCCTCCGCTGTGACTTCTCCAGGCTTGAATGACTGCCGGATCTGGTAGGCGATCACGTCATGTTTCTGATGGCGTCCGGTGCTGTGTTCGTACTGGCGCTTGGAGAGCATGAATTCCTCATCCACTGTCATAGGATCGCATTCATATGAAGTGACCAGTTCCCCTTTTTCTGTTTTTTCCGGATTTTTCGCATAATCTGTCCTTTTATTCAGTGACTGCGCGATCGTTTTCCCTTTATTGACATGCAAAGGGATAATTCTTGTGGCTGCGATAAACATCACCTCCTTATTCCGGGCAGGGCGGTCACTCCCTGCACACAAAAAAGAGGCTGCTCCGTAATAAACGAAAAACAGCCTCCAGGTTCATTATTCAGTTATCCGCATCAGGATTTGATGAAATCCCACAGCATTTCATTCAGCGCAGAGCTATTTTCCCGATCAGCCAGCCCGCCGCGGCCGGGAGCGCAAAGACTACGAATCCAATCACAAGCATCCTGACAGCCTCTGTACCGGTGTGGATACCCATCAGATAGCCGAGGACTGCGATCAGGAAACACAGCCCGGAAAGAATATAGAAGACTGCCCCGGCAAAGCTGGTCAGAAAGACACCAGCCCACTGTGCTACAGTTACAGCCAGCGCTACCGGCAGCGCGATCAGTTTAAACGGTAATTTTAACAGCATCATGGTTCGTCATCCTCCTCAATCTGTTCTCTGAAATATCTCGGTTCATACACCTCGTATATTTCCTGCATCAACAGGACTCCGAGTGTAAGCCCATAACGGAAATTTTCTTCTTCCTCATAGCATTGGCTTGTGTACATCGTATCGCGGATCTCATCCAGCTGTTCCTTATCTTTATCATTCAGCCTGGAACGAAGATCATCAAATAGCTCATTTACTTTTGCCTCTGCTTCCTGAAACCCTTCTTCTTCTGACATAATTGTTTCTTGCGGGTAAATACGCCCATGGTAAAGAAGATCCATTATCATAATCCAAGTCCTCCCGTTCTTTTTTGAGATAGCGTCAGTTTTCCGCTTCTGATTTTATTTTATCAGGGCTTTTGGGTTACGCAATGATGTCGCCTGTGCTATGTACCAGCATGGAAATTTCTTCCCATGCCTTAGCTTAATACTACAGGATTCCAGATAGTGCATTCAGAGATTCTTTCTGCATCTCCCAGATTTCATCCAGCCTTTCCTGCAGATCCTGAATATCTGCAGCATAAATACTTCCGTTGGTATTGGCTGCCTTTGAGTATTGATTCAGGTTGTTACTACAGCGTCGGAGAAGGGTGCTGATCTGCTTCGGATAATCATAATCCAGTTTGACACAGTACCCGTCCAGCGCCATCTTACGGAGATAGGCGCTCATACTGGTAATGCCGCTTTCCTCCATCTTTTTCCGGATGCGTTCCAGCTCTGACGGAGTGACACGGAAGTTCAGAAAAATATCGCGGATCTCTTCGTCCATCACAGTGCCTCCTCTCTGCGCCAGTCATTGTTTCTGCCGGGCGGCGGCATCTGACCGGCTTTCTGTTTTAAATCTGCCAGGACAGAACGGCGGTCTCCGGCGTCCTCGTATCCGACATTCTTATCTTCAAAAGCCGGTTCCGTCTCCATGGAATCCCGATCAGCGGAAGAGTGGTCATCCATGTTAAGGTCTGCATCCAGTTCCGCCAGTCTGGCAGATTTTTCAGCCAGTTCTTTTTCCTGTGGAAATGGCTTCCCGACTTCCTCCCGCGCCGCTTCCTGTTGCTGTTCCAGTGTCTCCAGTTTTTCCTGTGCCTGTTCCATCTTCGCTGGAATGTTATTCAATGCGTTATCCAGACGGATCAGATTGCCTCTGGCATCACTGCCGATGGGGACGCGGTGCGTCATGTTGCCTTTCAGCGCGATATTAAATTCCTTTGAAAAGCTGTCAAACGACAGTCCCATCTGAAACCCCCGGTAACTGCCCAGCGGATAGCCTTCGACCACGTTTGCCGTTTTGCAGACAGCGAGAATCGCTTCGCCGGCGTCCATCTTCTCTGTATAGGTTTTCCCGGCGACGGTCATGCCTGCAAAGCCGTCTTTTGGATGCGGATGCGCCTCGACAGTTTCCATATCTTTCTGAAAACCTTCGATGTTACTGTGCTGTTGTTCAATCTCCCTGGGAAAATATTTCATAAGCTGATCTTCCAGCCGATACTGCTTGCTGCGGAAGTCCGCTTTCAGAACCTTCAGCTTTGCCACATCGATATCCAGATCCATCTTTTCTTTTATGCGGCTGTCCCCTGCACAGAGGGCTTTAATTTCCGCATAGGACAGCGCCTGTTCGTCTACATCATCACAGCTGCGGACCGGGCTCTTGCTTGTCATGATCTGTGAAATAAAACGCTGCTTATTCTCCAACGTCTGGAACAGGTAAGCATCAAAGGTTCCCTCTGTCACATAATTGTATATTTGCACCTCCTTATTTTGATTGCCCTGCCGGATAATCCGGCCATTGCGCTGTGTCTGATCTGCAGGACGCCAGCCGACATCCAGATGATGCACGGCGATCAGCCGGTCCTGCACGTTGGTACCGGCCCCCATCTTCTGCGTGGAGCCGAGAAGTACCCGCACCTGACCATTTCGTACTTTGGCAAAGAGCTCTTTCTTTTTAGCCTCGGTGTCCGCGTCATGGATAAAGGCGACCTCCTCGTGCGGAACACCTTTGGCTTCCAGTTTAGTACGGATATCGTCATAGACATTGAATGTGCCATCGTTTTTCGGCGTGCTCATGTCACAGAACAGAAGTTGGGTCAGCTTATCCGGCGTCCCGTCCTGCCAGATCCGAAATACATTATCCACGCAGGCGTTCAGCTTGCTGTTTGGATCATCAGGCAGGAGCGGATTCATCAGCCTCTGGTCAAGGCCGATTTTCCGTCCATCAGAAGTAATACAGAGCATGTTGTCTTCCGAGGAGTCTACAACACCCGCATGAACTTTCGCGGCGCGTTCCGACAAATCCTGCACCATTTCCTTCTGATATTCCGATGGCTGTACTACTACAGTCTCAAATTTCGCATCCGGCACCGGCAGGTCAAGCTGATCGGACGTTTTGATGTCTGCGACTTCCTTAAACATATTCATCAGTTCCGGCAGATTGAAGAATTTAGCAAAACGTGTTCGTGCGCGGTATCCAGTGCCTTCCGGCGCCAATTCTATTGCGGTCTGGGTCTCCCCGAAGGTTGATGCCCAGCTGTCGAAGTGGGTCAGTCCTTTCTTCTGCAGGGTGCCATACTGGAGATACCGCATAACCGTGTAAAGCTCCGTCATGCTGTTGCTCACAGGCGTACCGGTAGCAAACACAACGCCACGCCCGCCGGTAATCTCATCCAGGTACCGACATTTCATATACATATCAGAAGACTTTTGGGCCTCAGAAGTAGAGAGACCGGCCACATTTCGCATCTTGGTGTACAGGAACAAATTTTTATATGCGTGTGATTCATCCACAAAGAGCCTGTCCACGCCCAGTTGTTCAAAGGTCACCACATCGTCTTTCCGGTCAGAACCGGTCAGTTTCTCCAGCCTTGCCTGAAGGGAGCGGCGCGTCTTTTCCATCTGCTTGATCGTGAAATTCTCATTACGCTGATACTTCAGGGAAGCAATCGCGTCTTCGATGTCATCGATCTGTGCCCTCAGTTCCCGTTCCTGACGTTCTGCGGAGACCGGGATTTTCTCGAACTGGCTGTGCCCGATAATGACTGCATCATAGTCGCCAGTAGCGATACGGGCACAGAACTTCTTGCGCCGCGCGGTCTCAAAATCTTTCCGGGTTGCCACCAGGAGTTTCGCGCTGGGATAGAGCCGCAGAAATTCATTGGCCCACTGCGTGGTCAGATGGTTTGGCACCACAAAAAGCGACTTCTGACAAAGGCCAAGGCGCTTTGACTCCATCGCAGCGGCTGCCATTTCAAATGTCTTGCCCGCACCCACCTCATGCGCCAGCAGGGTATTACCACCGTAAAGGACATGTGCAATCGCGTTTTTCTGGTGCTCCCGCAGATTGATTTCCGGGTTCATCCCGACAAAGCGGATATGGCTTCCGTCATACTCACGGGGTCTTGTGGAATTAAAGAGTTCATTGTATTTCTGGCATAGGTCTTCACGACGTCGCGGATCTTTCCAGACCCAGTCCTGGAAGGCATCTTTGATCGCCTGCTGTTTCTGCTGGGCAAGCGTCGTTTCTTTCTTATTCAGAATTCGTTTCTGCTTGCCGTCCGCATCCTCAACCGTATCATAAATCCGGATGTCCTTCAGATTCAGAGTCTCCTCCAGAATCCGGTAGGCATTCGCGCGATCCGTGCCGTAAGTCACATAGGCTGCCACATCGTGCCGGTTCGGGAGGGTTTTCCCGGTGATCTGCCATTCTACGGTCAGAGGAGAGAATTTCACCTCAATACTTCTCCGCATATAAAACGGCACATCAAAAGTCTGTTCCATAAACTGCTGGATATATTTTTTGTCAATCCAGGTTGCGCCCAGTCGAATATCAATCTCCGAAGCCTCCAGATCCTTCGGCTGCGCCTTTTCCAGCGTCGCCACGTTGACGGCATATTCGGGGTCCGTCTCCGCAGCAAGCCTCGCTGTCTGCAGTTTTGCCCGAACGTCGCCGGACAGGTAATCATCAGCGGTATGCCATCCTTTTGTCACATCCTCATTGGAAGCCT
>JAJQGP010000144.1 GCA_021200475.1 Lachnospiraceae bacterium | reverse complement strand
ATCTGTAGATGGAGTCATTTTGGATCTGGGGGTCTCCTCTTACCAGCTTGACACGGCAGAGAGAGGATTTACCTACAGAGAGGACGCTCCGCTGGACATGAGGATGGATCAGCGGCAGACCCTTACGGCGATGGATGTTGTGAACGAATATGACGAGATGGAGCTGTACCGCGTCATCCGTGATTATGGGGAGGAAAAGTTCGCAAAGAACATAGCCAAACATATCGTGAACGCCCGCAAACAAAAAAAACTGGAAACAACTGGGGAGTTAATTCATGTTATAAAAGCGGCGATCCCGATGAAAGTGCGGGCAGTAGGAGGACACCCGGCCAAAAAGACATTTCAGGCCATACGGATTGAGGTGAACCGGGAGCTTGAGGTTCTCGAGGAGTCTCTGGAGGATATGGTAGATTTATTGAATGAGGAGGGACGTATCTGCGTGATTACGTTTCATTCGCTGGAGGACCGGATTGTGAAGAACAAGTTCCGGACTCTGGAGAATCCCTGCACATGCCCGAAGGATTTTCCGGTATGTGTGTGCGGGAAGAAGCCGAAGGGAAAGGTGATCACTCGCAGGCCGATCGTTCCGTCAGAGGAAGAACTGGAGACGAACAGCAGGGCCAAGAGCGCGAAGCTGCGCGTGTTTGAATCATATGGCTCTGCCGGTCATGGAAATAGCAGACAGATTGAGCAGTAAAACAGGTTTTGGAAATCAGAGCGGGAGAGAATCATGGCGGAAAAAAGATACAGCAGGGGAACATCTCCGAATCGTGGCAATGGCAGGACAAGAAGCAGGACAAAGGGTTCGGCTGGAAACAGGGACTCCTATACCTATGTGGATGGGAATACGGTGCGTCAGCTCCATGTGGAGACAGCCCGCGAAGCGGAAGAATCGGTTACTGTCAGCCGCACGACCAGGAAAAACCGGGAGAGGGCGCTTCAGATGAATGTTGGCTATGTGGCGTTTCTTACGCTGGCAGCGGTGCTTACGGTAGCTGTCTGCGTGAATTTTCTGCAGCTGCGCGCGGTGAACACGCTTCTTCAGGAGAAGGTGGCTTCTCTCACCGCTGAGCTTGATTCTGCGGTTCTGGAAAATGATTCCGATTATAACCGTGTGATGAACAGCGTGGATCTGGAGCATGTAAGAGAAGTGGCGACAGAGGAATTGGGAATGCAGCTGGCCACATCGAATCAGGTAGTGACTTATGAAGCAGAGACCAACGACTACGTCAGACAATATTCTGAGATACCAGAAGAGTAGGTGAAGTGATTTGGCGAATCGGGTAAAAAGAGAACGCAAATTTTCAAAACGAATGCAGGTAAAGCTTCTGGCTTTATTTGGATTCGTTTTGTTGGGATTGGTGGTTTTACTGATTCGGATTGCGTATATTAATGTGACAAAGGGGAATACCTACGCAAAGCAGGTGCTTTCCCAGAACAATTATGACAGCCAGACGCTGGTTGCCCGCAGGGGCGAGATTCAGGACACAAACGGGATTGCGCTCGCTTACAGTGAAAAGGTCTACAATCTTGTTCTGGACTGCAAGGCCATCAATGAGGACCTGGATACGTATCTGGAGCCGACGGTGACGGTTCTGAGCGAATATTTTGGCCTGGATGAGCTGGAGCTGCGGAAGCTGATCACGGATGAAAGTACAGCGAACAGCCAGTATCAGGTGCTGAGTGTAAAAGCGGAGGATGAAGAGCAGTATCTGACTGCCGATGAAAAAAAGGCCTATGAGGACTACATTGACGAATACGCGGATGTCTCCTCAGATGACCTGACAGAGGCGGAAAAGACGGAAAAAAAATACCGTTCTCTGGTGACGGGGGTTTCCTTTGAGGAAAAATACATCCGTCATTATCCGTATCATTCTCTTGCCAGCAATACCATCGGCTTCGCGAACAGCCTTGGAGACGGGATTGTGGGGCTGGAAGCATATTACGATGAGCAGCTGCAGGGGACGAACGGCCATATCTTTGGCTATCTGGATGAAGACAGTGATTACCAGACCAAGACGATCACCCCGGAAAATGGCTATACGCTCGTGACGACTCTGGACGTGAATATTCAGGAGATCGTGGAGCGGGTGATCGCGGAGTTTGACGAGACCTATGGCGACGATACGGATGACGGGACTGCCAAGCATGGCGCGGCGAATGTCGGCGTGGTGGTGATGGACCCGGATTCAGGCGCGGTTCTGGCAATGGCGACAAACCAGAGCTATGATCTCGAAGACCCGGACAGCGTCATTTATGACTGGTATACGGAAGAAGAAGTCGAGGAGATGGTGGACACGGTCGTTACAGACGAGTATGGGAATGAGACGACCGAGTATGTTTCTACCCTCTATGATCTGTGGGGAAACTTCTGTGTTTCCGACAGCTTCGAGCCGGGGTCGACGTATAAGCCGATCACGATTGCGGCGGCGCTGGAGATCGGTGCGATTTCGACGGATGACACATACTACTGTGACGGCGGCGAATATGTGACGGATACGGAGATTCACTGTGACGCCTATCCGGGCGCGCACGGACTGGAGACTCTGGAGGACGCACTGGTGAATTCCTGCAATGACGCCCTGATACAGATTGCGGCGAAAATGCATGTCTCGAATTTTCTCAAATATCAGACGCTGTTCGGCTTTGGCCAGAAAACCGGCATTGATCTTCCGAATGAATCGGCCGGCGTGATTTATACACAGGAAAAGATGAATGAGGTTGAGCTGGCGACCTGTTCCTTTGGCCAGGGCTTTACCTGTACCATGATTCAGGAAATCGCAGCCTTCTGCGCGGTCGTAAATGGAGGATATTATTACCAGCCGCACGTCGTGGACAAGATTCTCGATGAGGACGGCGCGATTGTAAAAGACAATTCCAGTCTGCTTTTAAAGCAGGTCATTTCCACCTCGACTTCGGATACGCTGAAGGAATACCTGGAGAGCGTTGTAGAGGAGGGTACCGGAAAGACGGCCCGTGTGCCGGGATACCGGGTGGGCGGAAAAACCGGTACGGCGGAGAAGATTGATTCCGAGACCGGAGAGCGCGCGGAGGGACTGTATCTGGTTTCCTTTATCGGCGCGGCGCCGATCAATGACCCGGAGGTCGTTATTTACGTGGTTGTGGATGAGCCGAATGTGGAAAATCAGGCGAAAAGCAGCTACGCACAGAAGATTTTCCAGTCGATTGCCCTGGAGGTATATCCTTATCTGGGACTTACGGCGACGGAAGAGATCACGGACAGTCTGCTGGCGGAGTTGGGACTGACCGAAGAGGACGTAGAGGATGTGGATTCTACAGCGGAGAGCGTGACGACGTTCCAGGCATTCGATTCCTATGGGAATCTCTACAGCAATGCGCGCGTCGTGGACGGCGAGGTTGTGGATGAAAATGGAAATGCGATCGCGGGCGCTTATATTGACGAGGACGGCACAGTCTATGACGGCTATATGAATGCGGTCTCTTCGATGAATACAGATGGCAGCAGTGAAGATGACGATACGGAGGAATCCATCGCGACGAACCCGGATATGGCGGTGCCCCTGGATGAAGACTCAGCGGACGACTCGGATACCACTCTGGTAGATCCGACGGATATTGCCGAGGAAGAATAGCGGCAGGGAACCGTTACGAAATCCGCATGTATGGCCGGAGACTGGAATAAAATATATGGATTGGATGTCTCTGGAGTCCTTATGCAGAAAACAAAATCGTTTCACCGCAGAAAAATTCTGCTGATTTTCGCGGTATGTATGCTGGCGCTGGTCTTCCTGATCGGAAGACTGGCGTATCTGATGATTGGAAGGTCCGAATATTACACTGCACTGGCGGAAGACCTGCATGAACGGGAGCGGTCGATCAAGGCGGCCCGCGGCAGGATTCTGGACCGCAATGGAACCATTCTCGCGGATAACCGGACGGTCTGCACCGTATCGGTGATCCACAGTCAGATCACAGACCCGGAGAGTGCCATCGCCGTGCTGAGTGAGGCGCTTGGCCTGGAGGAAGAGGCGGTTCGGACGAAGGTAGAGAAGGTCAGCTCGATGGAGCGGATCAAAAGCAACGTTGACAAGGAGACGGGCGATCTCATCCGCAGCTGCGGACTGGACGGTGTGAAGGTTGATGAGGATTATAAGCGCACCTACCCGTTTGGAAGCATGGCATCCAAAGTGCTTGGCTTCACCGGCGCAGATAATCAGGGAATCATCGGCCTGGAAGTACGCTATGAGGAGGTCCTTTCCGGGACACCGGGGACAATTCTGACCCTCACGGATGCGCGCGGAGTGGAGCTGGAGAATACTGCGGAAACGCGTGTGGAGCCGGTCGCGGGCGATGACCTCGTCATCAGCCTCGATTATAATATCCAGCAGTATGTGGAACAGGCGGCTTACAATGTGCTGGAGCAGAAGCAGGCAGACAGTGTGTCCATCATCGTGATGAACCCGCAGAACGGGGAAATCTACGCGATGACCAATGTGCCGGAATTTGACCTCAATGACCCGTATACACTGACGGAGCTGTATCTGGAATTAAATGATGAGGAGCAATCGGCTGCCAGTGAAGGGACAGCAGACACTCTGGCAGAGACAGCGGCCGGAACACTGACGAATGAAGAGCTTCAGAATGCGCTTAACCAGATGTGGCGCAACGGCTGCATCAATGATACCTACGAGCCGGGGTCCACGTTTAAAATCATCACCGCGGCGGCCGGACTGGAGGAGGGCGTGGTCACACTGGACGATACGTTCTATTGTCCGGGCTATAAGCTGGTGGATGACCGGCGGATCCGCTGTCACAAGACGGCGGGACACGGCTCGGAGACATTTCTGGAGGCAGCGCAGAATTCCTGCAATCCGGTCTTTATTGAGGTTGGACTGCGCCTGGGAGTGGACAGCTATTATCGCTATTTTGATCAGTTTGGCTTAAATGACAAGACGGGGATTGACCTGCCGGGCGAGGCGGCGACGATCATGCACCAGAAGGAAAACGTGGGGCAGGTGGAGCTTGCCACGATTTCGTTCGGCCAGTCGTTCCAGATTACGCCGATTCAGCTCATCACGACCGTCAGCTCCATTATCAACGGCGGCGTGCGTGTCACCCCGCATTTTGGTGTGCGCGTCAACGCGGAAGATGGTACGCTGCTGGAGGTATACCAGTACGACAACGGGGAGCGGATTCTTTCTGAGGAGACTTCAGAGACGATGCGCTATCTGCTTGAACAGGTGGTAGACGGCGGTTCCGGCAAAAACGCTTATATCGAAGGCTATCGGATCGGAGGAAAGACCGCGACATCCGAAACGCTTCCGCGCGGCCAGGGAAAATATATTTCTTCATTCGTTGGTTTTGCTCCGGCGGATGATCCGCAGGTGATCTGCCTGTGTGTGATCAACAATCCGCAGGGAACGTATTACGGCGGCACCATCGCCGCACCGGTGGTGAAGGATATTTTTGAAAATATACTGCCGTATCTGGGACTTGAAAAGGAAGCAGAGGAAACGACAGAAAAAGATTTCAGGTAACGATTCAGAACAGTTACGATTTCAGGAGCATGCGAGGAGGAAAAGAGTATGTACATGAATCCGGATATTTTTATTCCACTGTTTGTGGCGTTTGCGATCAGCGTGGCGCTCAGCCCGTTTGTTATCCCGTTTCTGCGGCGGCTGAAGGTGGGACAGACAGAACGCGCGGAAGGCGTGCAGTCTCATCTGAAAAAAGGCGGCACCCCGACGATGGGCGGACTGATTATGCTGATTGCGATCGTGATCACATCCTTAATTTATATCGGGCGCTATCCGCGCATGATTCCGGTGCTGTTTCTGACGCTGGGATTTGGCATCATCGGATTTCTGGACGATTATCTGAAGGTTGTGATGCACCGGTCGGATGGCCTGTATCCGAAGCAGAAAATGCTGGGGCAGATCATCGTGACGACGATATTCATTGTTTATATCTGGAAAATGGACAACTCCTGCCTGGAGCTTCTGATTCCGTTTAGCGGGGGCTACGTGATCACAGGAGATTCCTTTGGCGGGCTTTTTCGCTATCTTTCCATCCCGCTGGCGTACTTTGTGATTATCGGAACGGTCAATGGTGTGAATTTTACCGATGGCCTGGACGGGCTGGCGAGCAGCGTAACCCTGATGGTCGCGATTTTCTTTACCGCTGCGTCGATGATTCTCGGTGGTGGGATTGAGCCTCTGACGGCGGCAGTGGCGGGTGCGCTGATCGGGTTCCTGCTGTTCAATGTTTACCCGGCGCAGGTTTTTATGGGCGATACCGGTTCACTGGCACTGGGAGGGTTCGTGGCGGGGAGCGCTTACCTTCTGCGTATGCCGATTTTCATTTTGATTATAGGCCTGGTGTATCTGGTAGAGGTGCTTTCTGTCATCATACAGGTGACTTATTTTAAGGCGACAGGCGGAAAGCGGTTTTTTAAAATGGCGCCGATTCACCATCACTTTGAACTCTGCGGATGGTCCGAGACGAGGATTGTGACGGTGTTTACGGTAGTGACCGCGTTTCTGTGTCTGCTGGCGCTGTATGCGCTTTGAGGCATATGGTCGCACAAAGCCTGTAACAAAAGGTACGGAACCGTTACGGGAATTTTATGGCGTCTGCCATAGGCGGATTATTTGCAAGGAGGAGAAAGTCATGGATCTGAAAAACAGCCGCGTTCTGGTATTTGGTGCGGGAAAAAGCGGGATTGGCGCGGCAGGGCTGCTTTTGCGCGCTTCTGCCGCTGAAGTGATTTTATATGACGGGAATGAACAGCTGGACAAAGAGCAGCTGCGCGCGAAGGTGACAGAAGTCTCTTCGCCGGAAGCAGCGGCTTCTTTGCAGGTGATTCTGGGTGAGCTGCCGCCGGAGGTGATCAGAGGACTGGATCTGGCAATCCTCAGTCCGGGTGTGCCGACGGACCTGCCGCTGGTGAATACCATACGGGAGAGCGGCGTGCCAATCTGGGGCGAGGTCGAGCTCGCCTGGGAGTGCGGGAAAGGCGATGTCCTGGCGGTGACCGGGACAAATGGCAAGACAACCACCACGAGCCTGCTCGGTGAGATCATGGAGAATTACGCAAAAGGCCAGGTTTATGTCGTAGGCAATATTGGCAACCCTTATACGGACGTGGCAGACCGGATGACGGAAAAGACGATCACCGTCGCGGAGATTTCGAGCTTTCAGCTGGAGACGATTGAACGCTTTGCGCCGAAGGTCAGCGCCATCCTGAATATTACGCCCGATCATTTAAACCGCCATCACACGATGGAGGAGTACATACGGGTGAAGGAGCTGATCACGGAAAATCAGGGCGCGAAGGATACCTGTGTCCTGAATTACGAGGATGCACTTCTGCGGGAGTTTGGAAAGACCTTAAAGACGAAGGTCATTTACTTCAGCAGTCTGCATAAACTGGATAAGGGACTGTATCTGAATGGAGACCAGATCTGTATCAGCGACGGTGAGAATGAGACCGTTCTCTGCCGCACCGATGAGCTGAACATTCTGGGCCGCCACAATCATGAAAATGTCATGGCGGCGGCGGGGATGGCGCTCGCGTACGGTGTTCCCGTGGAAATCATACGCGATACGGTCTGCGCGTTTCAGGCGGTAGAGCACCGGATCGAGTATGTGACGGAGAAAAAAGGCGTCGTCTATTACAACGATTCGAAGGGGACGAACCCGGACGCGGCCATCAAGGGCATTCAGGCAATGAACCGCCCGACTCTGCTGATCGGCGGAGGCTATGATAAGAATTCTTCCTATGAGGAATGGATTCAGGCGTTTGACGGAAAAGTGAAATACCTGGTATTGATCGGACAGACGAGAGAAAAAATTGCCGAGGCGGCAAAGAACTGCGGCTTTGAAGCCTGTGTGCTGAAGGATTCTCTGGAAGAGGCAGTCGCGTTCTGTGCGCAGAATGCGGTCAGCGGAGACGCAGTGCTGCTCTCACCGGCCTGTGCCAGCTGGGGGATGTTTCCGAATTATGAGGAGCGCGGCAGGCAGTTTAAAGAACTGGTAAATCAGCTTGACGGATGAGGTGATACTCTGAGTTGGGAACCGGATTCTGAAAGGAAGACGATACAGGCCAGTGGTCCGGCCGACGGACTGCTGATACTGGCGATCCTTTTTCTGTGCGGGTTTGGACTGCTTGTCCTCTCCAGCGCCAGCGCTTACAATGGGCAGGTTCGCTTTGGCGACGCGGCCTGGTATCTGAAAAAACAGTTTTTTGCCATGTCGCTTGGCCTGGCGGCGATGGCGGGCATTTCCTCGATTGATTACCACAGGCTGAAACGCTTTTCCGGGGCGGCCTACCTGCTCTCTCTGCTTTTATCCGGGGCGGTGCTGCTGTTCGGGGATGCTTATAATGGTTCCCGGCGTTGGCTGTCAATCGGACCGCTGTCGTTCCAGCCCGCGGAATATGCCAAGCCGGCAGTGATTCTTCTGCTGGCCGGCGTGGTCAGCCAGAGGCTGGGGAAGCTGCGCGGCGGTGGGATGATTGCCACGGTCTTTCTGATGGTATTGCCGATCGTCGCCCTGGTGGGGACGAACAATCTGAGCACAGCGGTCATCATTCTGGGAATCGCGGTCATCATGATTTTTATCTCAAACCCGAAAATTTTACCGTTTCTGTGGGTCGCTGTGGCGGGCGCCGGATTCCTGGCGGTTTTCCTGAGCCTGGAATCCTATCGGCTGGAGCGTCTGGCGATCTGGCGCAACCCGGAGCTCTATGAGAAAGGATACCAGACGCTGCAGGGGCTGTACGCGATTGGCTCCGGCGGCCTTTTCGGTCTCGGACTTGGCAACAGTCTGCAAAAGCTGGGATTTGTGCCGGAAGCGCAGAATGACATGATTTTCTGTGTGATCTGTGAGGAACTGGGATTTGTGGGCGCCAGCCTTCTGGTTCTGCTGTTCCTTCTGCTGCTGTGGCGGTTTATGGTCATTGCGACGCATGCGCCGGACCTCTTCGGCTCGCTGCTCGTGGCGGGTATCATGGGGCATATCGCGATTCAGGTGATTCTGAACATTGCGGTCGTGACGAATACGATTCCGAACACCGGCATCACGCTTCCGTTTATCAGCTATGGCGGCACCTCCATGCTGTTTCTGCTCGCGGAAATGGGACTGGCGCTTTCTGTCAGCCGCTGCAGCGTCTGGCCGGGAAAACGGCGGCGCTCTGCACAATCGGCCTGATTCATGCATATAGTGTAACAGTTCAGAACAGCATCGAAATGAAAAGACAGACTGTGCAGGTTTACCTGC
>JAJQGP010000038.1 GCA_021200475.1 Lachnospiraceae bacterium | reverse complement strand
ATTTCTGGTGGTCTCCGCCACTACGATTCCTACAGTAGATTTACGCCGTCTTTTCCTGTTATCATTGCAAACGGTACGATGATTTGTTAAAATAACCGTGATGATAAGGCAGAGGAGGCAGAATTCCGTGAAGAAATTCAATCATTTCGATCTGCACTTTCTGTTTGATCGAAAGAACAGGGATATCCGGTTTATAAATGCAGAATATATTCATCCGCTGAAGCAGGAACTGGTGCAGTCTCTCCAAGCTGATTTTGAAGGTGATGACAATGTGAAGACAGTGATTGCATTTGGCAGTGCTGTGGAATTTCGATGTAACAGTTTCAGTGATCTGGATCTTTGTCTGGAACGATATGATTATGAAAGGCCGTTTCACTGCATTTCGGAAGAGGAGATCGATTTGTTGTATTGGGATCGGATTGGAGACAGACTGAAAAACGAGATTTCCCAGAAAGGGATCGTCGTGTATGACAGGGAGGGAAGCTATGTGTGATATTCGCCTTTTTCGGCGGGCCTGGCTGGATTACAGAACTGCGGCGAACCTGCTGGCTGTTCCGGAAAACGATGAGGCCTATATGAATAATGTGGCATACCATCTTCAGCAGGCGGTTGAAAAGACGCTTAAGGCATTTCTTGAATGCACTGGAGTGACGGTGCCGAATACGCATGATATTGACAAATTGGTTCGTATGTCTGAAAATAACGGTTCTTGTGTGACGATTACCGACTGGATAAAAGAAAAAAGCGATATGCTGACCCGTTGGGGGATGGATACACGTTATGACATTGATTATTGTGTGGAAAAAAAGAAAGCAGCAGCAGGGCTTGAGGAGGTCAGAAATTTTCTGGAGACAAATGGTCTGAAAAAAGAATTGCGGGAAGAACTGAGAGCAGATGGAACCAGGCAGCAGCTTAGAACATTTTTTCCAAAAGCCTATGAGCCGCAGGACGATTTTGAGTGGAACTGCTACTATCAGATATACAAAAAGAAGCTTTTGAAGATTCGAAAAGAGTAATGGAAAGGTATGTGGGTCATGCAAGCGAGACCTGCTATCTATATAAAGGAAAGGGGTATGAAGATGGATATTCGTTATTCAGCAAATCAGCGCGATGTCAAGCGCTACACGACAGAGGAGCTGCGCAGTGAGTTCCTGATTCAGAATCTGTATCAGGCAGACCAGGTCGTGGCAGTATACAGCCATGTAGACCGTATGGTAACACTCGGCTGCATGCCGGTAACCAGGGCGGTTCCGATTGATCAGGGGATTGACGTATGGGCAAACTTTGGCACCACTTATTTCCTGGAGCGTCGTGAGATCGGTATTTTCAATATCGGAAACGCAGGGAAGATCACCGTGGACGGCACGGTCTATCCGATGGGAACGAAGGATTGCCTGTATATCACCAGAGGCGCGAAGGTGGTGACCTTTGAGAGCAACGATCCGGAGGCACCTGCGAAGTTTTATATGGTATCCGCACCGGCGCATTGCTCTTATGAGACACGCCTGATCAAGATTGAGGATGCGGCGAAGCGCCCGGTCGGCGCGGCGGAGACGTCGAATAAGAGAACGATCAACCAGTTCATCCACCCGGACGTCTTAAAGACCTGCCAGCTCTGCATGGGCATGACAGTTCTGGAGCCGGGCAGTGTGTGGAATACCATGCCGGCACATACGCATGAGCGCCGCATGGAGATCTATACTTATTTTGATATTCCGGAAGGAAATGTGGTTTTCCATATGATGGGCGAAGGCCAGGAGACCCGACACATCATTATGCACAATGAAGAGGCGGTTATCTCACCGTCCTGGTCCATCCATGCGGGTGCGGGCACCAGCAACTACACCTTCATCTGGGCGATGGGTGGCGAGAACCAGGAGTTTGACGACATGGACAACATTGCAATCACCGACATGAAATAGGAGGAAAAACATGAGCGTACTGGACACATTTTCACTGAAAGGAAAGGTGGCGCTGGTCACCGGAGCAACCTATGGGATTGGTTTCGCGATCGCTGCGGCCTATGGCGAAGCGGGGGCGAAAATCGTATTTAACGGACACAATGCGCAGCGTCTTGCCGCGGCGGAAGAAGAGTATAAAAAGCTGGGCATTGAGGCGAAGGGATATCTCTGCGACGTGACCGATGAGGAGCAGGTGACTGCTATGGTACAGAAGATCAACGAGGAAGTCGGTGTGATCGACATCCTGGTGAACAATGCCGGTATCATCAAGCGCATCCCGATGTGCGAGATGTCGGCGGCGGAATTCCGTCAGGTGATCGACGTGGATCTGAACGCGCCGTTCATCGTATCCAAAGCGGTGATTCCGGGTATGATTGAGAAGGGACATGGCAAGATTATTAACATCTGCTCGATGATGAGCGAGCTGGGCCGTGAGACCGTATCTGCGTACGCGGCGGCCAAGGGCGGTCTGAAGATGCTGACGAAGAATATCTGCTCCGAGTACGGCGGGCAGAACATCCAGTGCAATGGCATTGGACCGGGCTACATCGCTACCCCGCAGACCGCGCCGCTGCGGGAGCCGCAGGCGGACGGCAGCCGTCATCCGTTTGATCAGTTCATCTGTGCAAAGACACCGGCGAACCGCTGGGGCGAGACCGAGGATCTGGTCGGTCCGGCCGTATTCCTGGCATCGGATGCTTCTAATTTTGTCAACGGCCAGGTGCTGTATGTAGACGGCGGAATCCTTGCTTACATTGGAAAACAGCCGTGATGAAAAGAAAGCCTGCATGGATGCCTGCTCTGACAGAGGAGGGAAAAGCTCTGCGAAAAGGCAGCTGTGAGAGTGCAGAACAGTTATGATGGTTTTTAAAGGGAGATGCCCTGGGGCATCTCCCTTTCTGAGTGTACCGGCGTGCGAAAGGAAACTGGCAGCGTATGCTGCCCACGCCCTGCGCAGGCGGACAGGACACGGAAAGAAGTCGGATATGGATGTAATAGAATTTTAATTTGACTTTGCATAGAAAGATAACTAGAATGAAAGAGATTGTAACAATGAAAGATCATTGGAAAGAAGGATGCGGGATGCAGACAATTACGCCCTGGATTCACAAGGTTCAGTATTATGAGACCGACCAGATGCAGGTCGTTCACCATTCCAATTTTATCCGCTGGTTTGAGGAATGCCGCGTGCATATTCTCGATGAGATTGGATATGGCTATGATCAGCTGGAAGCAGCGGGGATCGCCAGCCCGGTTCTGACGATCGAGGCAAAGATCGGAAAGAGCGTCCATTTTGGCGAGACGGTAAAAATCCGGGCGGCCATTGAAAAATTTGACGGGATTCGCCTGACGCTGAAGTACGAGGTAGTGCGGGAAGGGGACGACACGGTCTGCTGTACGGGAAAAACCGGGCACTGTTTTCTGGGGGCGGATGGGAGGCCGATCTCATTGAAACGCAAGTTTCCTGAGGTGTATGAGGCATTTCTGGCATTGCCGGCCGATTTCGTGTGAGGCGGACAGCATTCATAGCTTTTGCAGGGATGCTGACCATATATAGGGAGATTCGGAAAATGACCATCAATGAATATCAGACACTCGCAATGACGACGCTGAATCCGGAGCTGGACCGCAAAGACGTCCTGATCAACAGCGTGATGGGGCTGTGCGGAGAATCCGGTGAGGCGATTGATCTTGTGAAAAAGTGGCTGGCACAGGGACATGAGCTGGACAAAGAGCATCTGGCAAAGGAACTGGGCGACATCGCGTGGTATCTGGCGGAGGCTGCGACTGCGCTGGATCTTCCGCTGGAAGCAGTATTGCAGGCGAATATTGATAAGTTGAAAAAACGCTATCCAAATGGGTTTGAGACGGAAAAATCACTTGCAAGGCTGCAGGGAGATATTTGAAAAGGCTGTTCGGTCTTGTGAAAAATGAGGAAAGAATGCCATAGTCAGGGTTCGGCGGAAGACCGCGTCGGCTTGTGAAAAGAGTTTCGTGTGGGAAATGTTTTATAGATGACGAATATAAGGAGAACTATATGACGACACAGCAAACCTTAAAGGAAGTCCGGGAGGCGATCACAGCGGCAAACCGGGCGCTTGACAGCCTGGAAAATGCGCAGAGGGAGCTGAAGGGTGCGAAAAACTGGGGACTTCTCGACTTGTTCGGCGGCGGCATGATGACTACGATGTTTAAGCATGGCCGTATGGATAAAGCCCAGCGCCAGATTGAAGACGCGAAGTATTATCTTCAGGTATTAAAGAAGGAATTGCGCGACATCGATGTGCCGATGAATTTTAATATAGAAGTCGGTGGCTTTCTGAGCTTTGCGGATCTCTTTTTTGACGGCGCGGTCGCAGACTGGATGGTGCAGTCCCGGATTAACGACGCAATTCGGCAGGTGGATAACGCGAATGCGCGGGTGATGGAAATCCTGGGGAATCTGCAGCGCTGGGAAGATCAGCTGCTGGCGGAACCGATGAAGTAAAGGTTTATGTCTGGAGGCATGTTGAGAGGAACAGCTGTCGGCGGGTAGCTGCCGTTCCGACATGGAGTGCAGACGTATATAAAACCGGAATGGAAGAGAGGACGAATCTTTGATATCAAAACCGATGAAAGCGATTCTCCATGCGCTTTCCTACAGCGATATGGAGCTGGAATCGTCGAGACGGCTGGCTGATTTAAAAAAACTGGATCCGGTACGGATTTTTTGCAGAAAACTGGACGCGGAGGCCTACAACGGGGATTATAAGGTGCCGCTTCGACTGTATTTTCCGTCGGAGGAAGTCATGGAAGATATAGAGAAAGCATGTGACCAGAGGGACGGGGAGGCAGCCGGGCCGGCCAGTTACCCAATGTCAACACTGCTTTTTTTTCACGGCGGCGGCTGGGTGACAGAGAGCGTGGAGAATTACGACCGGGTTTGTGCCCGTATGGCGCAGGCGACCGGGCATCTGGTCGTGTCGGCGGAATACCGGCTCGCACCGGAACATCCTTTTCCGACTGGGCTGCGGGACTGTTACGCAGCGGCGCGGGCACTCTCCAGAGGAGAGCTTTACTGGGAGCGCCCTTCCGACACGGAGGAGCAGCAGACGGAAACGATGGCCTCCAGGTCACGTCGTATGCCGCTGCGGCCAGTGACAAATGAGACTTCGCAGAAAAATTTACAGAAGAATTCACAGAATACAAGACCGGTCTTACTGCGTGTACCTGCGGGAGGACTGACGGTGATCGGCGACAGCGCAGGCGGGAATCTGGCGGCGGCTTTGAGTCTGATGGCGCGGGACACCGGAGAGCTTCAGATCGAGCGGCAGATTCTGATCTATCCGGCGCTGAACAACTGCTATACGGAAGAGTCGGAATTTGCGTCGGTTCGCGAAAACGGGGACGGCTACCTGCTGACCGCGAAAAAAATGGAGCGCTACCTGGATTTGTATGAGAGTGCGCCCGAAGATCGGCAGAATCCCTATTTCGCGCCGATTCTGGCGAATGATTTGCAGAACATGCCGCGTACGCTGATACTGACGGCAGAGTATGACCCGCTGCGGGACGAGGGCGAGGCATACGGGGAACGCCTGCGGGCAGCCGGGAACGATGTCGAGATGCATCGAATCGCAGATGCGTTGCACGGTTTTTTTGCGCTCGGAATCCGGTTTTGGCATGTGCAGGAGAGCTTTGACTATATTAACAGTTTTCTGAAAAATAAGGAAAACGGATGATTTCAGCCTGTTCGGGATCGGCAGCCCATGAAGAGAATAAAATCGTTACTGGTCACAACCCGACCACGCACTTGCTGCGTGGTCAGGATTGAAAACGTAGTGGCAACATAAAATCAAAATCGGTGGCAGCTGTTCAGAATGCTTCCATCAGGATATGAAATGATAAGGGGAGGATATGGCAGAATTTGGATATTCCCAGTGGAGAAAACTGGATAACGCCGGGCTGGCCTTTCCGGCCGCCGCGGGCGAGAGTAACAATCGCGTCTTCCGTTTTTACTGTCAATTGAATGAAACGATAGATGCGGAGCTTTTGCAGCGCGCGCTGGATCAGACGATGGAAAAATATCCTCTGTATCAGGCGGTGCTGCGCAAGGGGCTGTTCTGGTTTTATCTGGAGCGGCGGGATATCCGTGTGACGGTTATTCCGGAAGAAAAGCCGCCCTGTAGCAATCTGTACATCCGCGACCAGAAGTCGCTGTTGTTTGAGGTTTCGTATTATGAAAACCGGATTAATTTTGAAGTGTTTCATGCGCTGACGGACGGCACGGGCGCGATGCATTTTCTGCAGGAGCTTGTCAAAAATTATCTGACCTTCGCGCATCCGGAGGTTTTCTTTCCGGAGCTGGAGGCGGATGCGGAGGTGACCGGCAGAGATCAGGAGGAGGACAGTTTTTCCCAGTATTATTCCGCACGCGGTGAGAAAGAGCGGGAGAAAAAACATTTTGCGGTACAGATCAGAGGAGAGCGTCTGGCGCAGGATGAGATGCGTATTACGGAAATTGAGATTCCGGTGCGGGAGATGCTGGCGAAAGCACGGGGCTATGGTGTGTCACTCACCGTTCTGATCGCTTCGATGCTGCTTTTTGCGATCCACGAGGAAGTGCCGGTGAACCGAAGACAGCATCGGCCGATTGTCCTGATGGTGCCGGTAAATCTGCGCAATTATTTCCCGTCTCAGTCGATGGCGAATTTCTGGGGCTGGATTGAAGTGGGGTATGAGTTCCGCGAGGACACGACTCTTACGGATGTACTTGCCCACGTAAAGGGACAGTTCGAGCGGGAGCTGGACAAAAAAAGGCTGGCCGCACGGCTGAATGCCTGGGTCGGTCTGGAGAAGCACCCTGTTTTGCGGGCGGTACCGCTGGGCATCAAGCAGTTTGCCCTGGCGGCGGGAGCCAGCGTGGGTTCGAGAAACGTCACTGCGGTCTGCTCCAATGTCGGTATCATCCGTATGCCGGAGGAGTTCGCTCCTTACATAGATACCTTTCGGCTCTTTTGCAGCACGGATACCATGCAGCTTTGCTCCTGCACCTATGGAGAAAAGCTGGAGATCGGAATTTCCTCCAAGCTTCCGGCAGACAGTATTCAGAGAAACTTTATGCGGCTTCTCAAAGAAGACGGGGTACCCTACCGGGAGCTTGAGAACGATTTTCCGGGTTACAAAAAAGAACGCTCCAAAGAGAGCAAAACGCTTTTTTCTGTTTTTACCTTTTTGTGTATCGCTGTAGTGGTGATCTGCGGTATGATCGACGCGATGATGAGCCGGCAGTTCGGCTGGAGCTGGTTTGTGACAGCAGGCGTTTTCTCCGCCTGGCTGGTGGTCGTCGTCGCCTACCGGAAACGGCGGAATCTGTTGAAAAATGAAATGTGGCTGCTGGTTCTGATCTCTGTGATCGGTTATCTTTGGGATCGCTTCACCCGATGGCGGGGCTGGTCCGTCGATTTTCTGATTCCGGTGGCGGCGCTGGTTGTGCTTGGCTCTGTCCCTGTGATTGCCAAAGTCCAGCACCTGGAAAAGCAGGAATACCTGTTTTATCTGGTGCAGGCCTGTGCCTTCGGCTTCATCCCGCTGGTTCTCATGCTGGCAGGGGTCGTGCGGATTCCGTATGCATCGATTCTCTGTGTCGGTATCAGCTTTCTTACCCTGGTGGGGCTGTTTCTCTTTCAGAAGAGGGCAACCATGCAGGAGATGCGGAAGAAATTCCGGATGTAAACAAATACCCCCAGAGTGGTGATCCTCTGGGGTGTTTCTTTATCCGATCGATTTTCACCGCAGCTTCCGCATCATCCGGTCGATCGTGTTGCGGTGCGCGAGAACCATGAGGTGGTCGCCCTCGCGGATGAAGGTCTGGGGATCCGGCATGAAGTTCGTCTGCCCGTTTGCGCTGATGATGCCGATGATATACATATCATGTCTCGCGCGGATATCGGACGAGAGAATCGTTCGGCCGACCCATTCTTTCAAGGGTGTGATTTCGTAGATGGAATAGCCGTCCTTCAGGTCGATGTAGTCAAAAATGTGATCATTGTTGTACTTGACCGCTGCCCGCATGGCCGCGCCGCGGTTAGGGTGAATGACCTCATCCGCCCCGTTGCGCAGCAGGAACTTTGCGTGTACCTCGCTGCGCACCATGCTGACGACGTACTTTGCACCCAGGTCTTTCAACAGGCTGGTGATCTCCAGGCTGCTCTGGAAATTGCCGCTGATGCAGACAAAACAGATGTCAAAATCAGAGACACCGATCTTTTTCAGAACATTTTCGCGGGTGCAGTCCGCAATCAGGCTGTCGGACACCACATCCAGTAAGTCTTCGATGGCGGTCTCGTCCTGGTCGACCACCATAATATCATTTTTCAGCCCTGCCAGATCGCGGCAGAGGTAATGTCCAAAATCTCCCAGTCCGATGATTAAGATGGATTTCATACTTGTTTTTCCTCTACTTTCTCAATGTTTTATAGTTGGTCAACGGCATGTTCTGTAATTCTGCATATGTTCGGCAGATCTGTTTTGCCTGTCACACATGGAAAAATTCTTAACTCATTTTGCACTGTCTTCTCGCTTTACCCTACAATGATCTCCGCCTCCGGATAACGAATCTTTCCGGGGCGTTTTTTCTCGGTAAAGGACATGGCAAATGACAGGCTGCCGACCCTTCCGAGGAACATCAATATCATGATGACAATACGCGAGAGTGTGTTCAGCTCGCGCGTGACGCCGGTGGACATTCCGACGGTGCCGATCGCGGAAAAAGCTTCAAAAAGGACATCCGCGAGGGGCAGATTCTGTCCGATCAGGAGAATCAGAATTGCGCCGAGCGCCAGGAAATAGTTGATAAACACGACCACACAGGCTCGCTTGACCGCATTCGGAGCCAGGCGCCGCCCAAAGACGGTGAGATCCTGATTGTGCAGCAGATAGGCGCGAATGTGCAGCAGAATTACGACAATCGTAGTGGTTTTGGCACCGCCGGCCGTCGATCCGGGACTGCCGCCGATAAACATCAGGCACATGGTCAGAATTTTGCTGCCATTGGTCAGAGCTGCCGTGTCGACCGTGTTGAACCCCGCTGTCCTCGGTGTGACAGCCGAAAACAGGGCGCGCCAGAATCGCTCTCCGGCACTCATTCCGACAAAAAGATTGTTCCGCTCAGAGATAAGAAACAATGCCGTACCGCAGACCGTCAGGATGGCTGTGGCGGTGAGAACAATTTTGGTCTGGAGGCTGTATTTTTTCCAGTGCCAGTGGTTGAGCAGCAGATCTTCCCATACGATAAATCCAATTCCGCCAATCAGAATCAGGGAACACAGGACAATATTTACC
>JAJQGP010000001.1:1698-9435 GCA_021200475.1 Lachnospiraceae bacterium | reverse complement strand
GTCTGTGAGATTCCCATCGAAATCCACAAAAAAACGGTATTCCCAGTTCTGACCGGGAATCGGGCGGGACTCGATCTTTGTCATATTCAGATTGTTGTAAATAAAATGCGACAGAATATGATACAGGGATCCACTGTGATGCGGCACTTCAAAGCAGATACTGATCTTCTTTGCGTCGCGTCGGAAGACACGCTGATTCGTAACCACGATAAAACGCGTCGAGTTTGCCTGATTATAATAAATCTTCTCTTCGAGAACTGCAAGGCCGAACGTCTCTGCCGCGAACAGACTTCCCACAGCCGCCTGTGTCGGGTCACCATCCTCTGCCACTTTTTTCGCTGCCCGCGCCGTATTGTCAAAGGGGATCAGCTGCCATTCGGGGTGCCGGTACAGGTACTCTTCACACTGGGAAAGTGCCTGCTGGTGCGAGTACACTCGTTTGATATTCTCAATCTTTGCTCCCGGAAGGCCAAGCAGCGCATGTTCACACTTTACAATCTGTTCCCCGACAATATAATTTTCAAAATTGACCAGCAGATCATAATTATCCGCCACGATTCCGGCCGAGGAGTTTTCAATCGGCAGCACGGCATAGTCCGCAGAACCCTCTGCGATGGCCTCCATCGCATCGCGGAACTTCCGCACATGGAAGCAGTTCACATCGTTTCCGAAATATTCCCGCATGGCCGCGTGACTGTATGCGCCTTCAACCCCCTGGTAAACCACACGAATGTTCTCCCGGTCAATATCCTCCACCTCAATAAAAGGCAGACGCCCTGTCACACCGTTCTCTTCCAGCAGCTGATACTGCAGCTTACGGCTCATCGCCATAATCTGGGAAAAAAGCTCCTGCACCCCATGGCGGTTAAAATCATTATGCGCCATCGCACTAAGTGTCTCCAGTTTGCTCTGCTCCCGTTCCTTATCAAAAACCTTCCTGCCGTTTTCTATTTTGAAGCGGGCAACCTCCTCACTGATCTTCATTCTGCGCTCAAACAGGTCTGTTATCTGGGCGTCCACGAGGTCAATCTCTTCTCTTAATTCCAGCAAGTCCCTCATAAATTGCAATCCTCTCCTGGTGTTGTCTATTCCGTTTATTTTTCAAAAACCTTTGCTGTTTTCTGCAGCCAGTCAGTAACCTTCAGCTGCTGCGGACAAACGCTCTCACACTGCCCGCACCCGACACAATCCGATGCCTTCCCGTGCTCCTTTGACAGTTCCCCGTAACGTGCCATATGCGCAGGATTGTCCCGATCCTCCAGTTCCGCATTATATAGCGCGAAGTAATCCGGAATCGCGATATTCATCGGGCAGCCTTCCACGCAGTAGCGGCAGGCTGTACAGGGAATCTTTGCCGCCTCGTGAATGATATCAACTACCTGCCCCAGCAGCAGATTCTTTTCTTCCTCTGTGAGAGGCTCCATATTCTGCATATAACCACTGTTATCAAGCATCTGCTCCATCGAAGACATCCCGCTTAATACGATCATTACGTTCTCAAGGCTGGCCGCGAAGCGAATCGCCCAGGATGCATTTGACCAGTCCGGATGAACCGCACGAAGCAGCTTTTCTGCTTTTTCCGGCAGCTTCGCAAGGGTGCCGCCTTTGACAGGCTCCATGACTACAACCTTTTTGCCATGTTTTACTACCGTTTCATAGCATTTGCGGGACTGCACCTTTGCGTCTTCCCAGTCGAGATAGTTCAGCTGCAGCTGTACAAACTCTACTTCCGGATGATCGGTCAGAATCCGGTCAAGCACCTCTGCCTTGTCATGAAACGAAAAACCGATATGACGAACCTTTCCTTCCGCCTTTTTTGCGGCAATAAATGTGAATCCGCCCAGGCGCTCTACCAGATCATAACGCTCGCCGCTCATCGCGTGCAGCAGATAATAGTCAAAAAAGTCCTGTCCCGTCTTTTCCAGCTGCTCATTGAAAATGCGTTCCATATCCTCCTCCTTTTCCAGCTGAAAAAGTGGAAGCTTTGTCGCCAGCGTATAGCTGTCACGGGGATAGCGCTTCGTGATCACATCCTTCACCGCGCGCTCACTTTCATGATCGTGATACATATACGCCGTATCAAAATAGGTAAAACCGCGCTTTAAAAATGTATCTGCCATCTGACAGACCTGTTCTTTGTCGATACTTTTTGGATCATCCGCATTCAAGAGCGGAAGCCGCATCAGTCCAAATCCTAATTTTCCCATTTTCATATCCTCCTTATATAAAATTCATAAATATATGTAAACACTCAGAACAGCAGGCCACAGGTCTGCGCTTTGCTTCTGAACGGTTACACAAATTCCGCCATTACAGGATTGCTCAGGTCCAGACCACGCGGTGTCAGAAATATACGCCCGCATTGTCTTTTGAGCAGACCAAGGGATGTCATACGATCAATTTTGTCGCCATATATCTGATCGATTGACCGATGAAAACGTTCGGAAAACTCCTCTTCCGAGATTCCGGAAAGCATCCGCAGGCCAAGGAACATAAATTCCGCCATCTCGTCCTCCGCAGAAAGGATTTCACAGCTTAAGGCGCTTTCTTTCCCAAATTGCTCATACGCGTCGTGCTCCATCGGATTCTGGCAACGCACACTTACCAGAGAACTCTGTGCCAGGTGGCTGTCCCCTTTCTGACGGCATCGGATCATTGAGGAAGCGCCCAGTCCAAATCCCAGGTACTCCGTCCCCCGCCAATAGCCGATGTTATGTCGGCATTCATATCCCGGGCGGGCATAATTGGAGATTTCATAGTGCCCATATCCGGCATCACCAAGCAGCTGCTCTGTGAGCGCATACATTCGGCGCTCGTCATCCTCAGAAGGCAGATACAACGGCTGTTCTCCATCTGCGCGCCGCAAATCATCCTCATGATACTTCTGATAAAACGGAGTCCCTTCCTCAATGATTAAACTATACGCCGAAATGTGTTCCGGCGCAAGCATTAAAATTTGACGCAGCGTATTCTCCCACGATTCCACTGTCTGCCCGGGCAGCGCGGACATCAGGTCTACGTTGATATTTTTGAAACCTGCCTTCCGCGCCGCTTCATAGGAGCAAAGGAACGTCTCCCAGGTATGAATACGGCCAAGCATGGCAAGCTCCGCATTGTCCGCAGATTGAAGACCAAGGCTGATGCGGTTTATGCCACAGGCCCGATAAGCCTCCATAATTCTGCTTTCGGATAACGCGCCTTTTTCTGAGAGAGTCCCCGGATTGCACTCGATCGTTATCTCACATTGTTCAGAAAAAGAAAAACAGGCGCGCAGGGTTTCCATGATCTCTGCTATCTGCTCGGGCGGAAGAATGGAAGGCGTCCCTCCTCCGAAAAAAACACTGCTGACAAAGTACTCCTCCCGCCTGGCGCATTCCATGGTCTCCGGCAGGGAACATGTGCTTCCTGGCATTCCGCTGCGAATCTCCGTTTGCAGGGTCTGAACATAGCGATCCCGCTGTTCTTTTCCTGCCGGAGCAGAAAGAAAATCGCAGTAAGCACATTTTTTTACGCAAAAAGGAATGTGAATATAGAGTTCCAGTTCGCGCATGGCAAGATACTCCTCTCCTTTTTCACAGACTTATTCAGATTTACGGTTATTTTCCTCTTCGGCGAGTCCGAACTTTTCCCGATGGGACAGAAACAATACAATACAGATCACGGCTGAGAGTGTAGAGCCGGCAGGTGCCGCCATTCCCATTGGAAACAGCGTATCCGGGAATCGTTTTGTCGCCAGATACGCGCCAGGAATCCGCACCAGCAGGACCGAAGTCAGATTGTGCACGAAGGAAAAACCGGACAGTCCATACGCACAGAAAAATCCGCTGAAGCAGAAGTGGATGCCCGCCATGATACAGTCAAACGAGTAGGAACGCAGATATTGCCCACCCAGCTTCCGAACAAGCTCTTCACTGGAGAATAACCCGACAAACTGTTCCGGCACCAGCTGGCAGAGAATGAAACAGACAACCCCAAACGAAACCGAAACCAGTATCGCATAATAGAGCGTTTTTCGCGCCCGTCCATGCTGACTTGCTCCGCGATTCTGTGCGGCAATCGCAGAAACAGAAGAAAGCATCGCGGACGGCACCAGAAACAGGAAGCTGATGATTTTTTCTACGATACCGACGCTGGCTGCCACATCCACGCCGCGCTGATTTGCAATCATTGTGATCACCAGGAACGAAATCTGGATAAATCCGTCCTGGCAGGCGACCGGTACCCCGACTTTGAGAATGTCTGAAAGAACGGGCTTTTCGGGTCGAAAATCTTTTCCGGTAATTTTTAATCCAACACTTTCCCGCTTCCTCATCAGAAACAGAAGCGCAAACACCACGCTGGACGCCTGAGAAACCACCGTGCCATACGCGGCACCCGCCGCCCCCATCTGAAAACCGCCGATCAGCAGAAAATCCAGCACAATATTCAGCACACAGGCGACTCCGACAAAATACATCGGACTTTTTGAATCGCCCATGCCGCGGTAAATGCAGCTGATCACATTATAAGCGGTAATAAATGGAATCCCGGCAAAGCAGATCGTCAGGTAATCCTCCGTCTGTGAAATGGCTTCGGCAGGAACCGACATCACGGTAATGATCCCATTTCTGGCTGACATCAGTATCACAACCAGGGCCACCGAGCCGATCGCAAACAGCGTTACCGTATTCCCGATAATACGGGAAGCCCGCTCCTTCTGTCTGCTGCCGATCGCTACTCCCAGGCCAACCGTGGATCCCATCGCGAGACCAACAATCACAACCGTCAGCATATGCATAACCTGACTGCCGATCGACACCGCTGAGGTCGCGGCCGCCCCGTTATACTGACCAATCACATACAGATCCACCATCCCATAAAAGGTCTGTAAAAAAGAAGAAAGCAGGTACGGCAGAGAGAACCGCAGCAATACTTTCAACACGCTTCCTTTTGTTAAATCCTTTTCCATCCTGATCTCCTGATCTTTTCTCTTTTTATCGTTTTCTGTGTTCCAGGCAGATTTATTTTATTCAAATGCCGCAGCGGCTCCTGAACCGTTTTCGCTGCCAGGGTTACGCTCCACGGTCAGTCGTATTTCTGCTTTGTCTCATACTCATCCAGAAAATGATACCGCTTACCGTCCTTCTTCCAGCCGATGATCGTATTCAGATTCACATTTTCCGCGCTGCGGAAAATATTGCTTTCAATCACCGGATCCCGTTCGGCTAAAAAGGCGATCAAATGCTTGATTTCCGCTCGTTTTGACCCTTTTCCCGTGCCGCCGCAGGACGCGCAGTTTTCTGTAAACCGGCACGCGCACTGGATGAAATGCAAATCATTATACTCCGCCCAATGAATGATATCCTTTTCCCGAATCAGGTACATCGGGCGGATCAATTCCATTCCTTCGAAATGGTTGCTATGCAGCTTTGGCATCATCGTCTGCATCTGCCCGCCGTACAGCATTCCCATCAGGATTGTCTCAATCACATCATCATAATGGTGGCCGAGCGCGATTTTATTGCAGCCAAGCTCTTTCGCCTTGCTGTACAGATATCCCCGGCGCATTCTCGCGCAGAGATAACAGGGGGAGTTCTCTTCAGAAGCTACAATGTTGAAAATTTCTGACCGGAACACGGTGATCGGAACATTCAATAGCTTCGCATTGTCGAGAATCCGCTGATAATTAGCGTCATTGTACCCCGGGTTCATCACCAGAAAAACCAGTTCAAAATTCCGTTTTCCATGGCGGTACAATTCCTGAAACAGCTTCGCCATCAGCATGGAATCCTTCCCGCCGGAAATACAGACCGCGATCCGGTCGCCGTCCTGAATCAGTTCATATTCCTGCACTGCTTTTGTAAACCGGCACCAAAGCTCCCGACGAAACTTTTTAATAATACTGCGCTCTGCCGCGTCGGCCAGACACAAAGCGTTTTTTGTATGACTGACGCAGGCTTGCTCCGGGTTCTGGTCTTCCTTTTTGGTGTTTGGCGTACTCCCAAGCGCACGCTGCAGCTGAACTCTCAAATACTCCCGATACCCGCCGGCCACACTGGCGGCATCGAATCCTTCCTCCTCCAGTTCACACACCAGCTCATCGCTCTCATCGCCCGTATGGCACAAAAAACAGAGCGGGCGATCCTTTGGCAGAATCTCCCTGCTCTCTCTGATTCCGGCAAGATCCATGTGTACCGCACCGGGAATGGTTCCTTTCTTATAATCCTCCTGCGAGCGCATATCAATGACAACGCATGTGTTATCCTTCCGCAGAAGATCTTCGATTGTGATTCGCTTCATATGATAATTCGATCCATTTCTCTATTCTGTCCGTCAGGGCAGTCCTCCTACCCTGAGATCCATTCCTGTCTTAATACGCTTTTCCAGCCAGAATTTCCCTGTAATCCTGCAGATTCTTTGCCAGCAGCGTCGGCGTATCAAGGTGATACGGACACTTGCTCTTGCATTTGTTGCAGTGCAGGCATTCCTCAATTTTCATCATCTTTGCCTGCATTTCAGGCGTCAGCTGTGCTTCTGATGGCGATCGGCGGATCAGCAGAGACATACGGGCACAATTGTTGATCTCGATGCCAGCCGGACACGGCATACAGTAGCCGCAGCCACGGCAGAACTCCCCCATCAGCTCCTGCCGGTCTTTTGCGATCAGCGCGCGGATTTCGTCCGTCATCACCGGGGGACAGGCGATATAGGACAGGAACTCTTCCAGCTCCGTCATCCGCTGTACACCCCAGATTGGAAGCACGTTGTCATACTGCGCCTCAAAGGCGTAAGCCGCAGCGGAATTTGTGATCAAACCGCCAGAGAGCGCCTTCATCGCAATGAATCCCATGTCCGCTTCCCGACAGGCCGCCACCAGCTTTTTATCCTCCTCTGCCGCCAGATAGCAAAACGGAAACTGAAGGGTATCATACAGTCCGGACTCGATTGCCTCGTTTGCCACCTTCAGACGATGGTTCGTGATCCCGATATGTAATATTTTTCCCTGCCGCTTTGCTTCCAGCATGCACTCATACACACCGCTTTCATCTCCCGGTTTCGGGCAGAAGGAAGGATTGTGGAATTGATAAATATCCAGATAATCCGTTTTCAGAGTTGTAAGGGTCGTTTCCAGGTCCTTCCAGAAATCCTCTGGCTTTACCGCCGCTGTCTTTGACGAAATAAACACATGCTCCCGTACATCTGAAAGCGCCAGTCCCAGCTTATGTTCGCTGTCCGTATATAAACGCGCCGTGTCAAAAAACGTAATCCCCTCATCATAGGCTCTGCGGATAATCTTCACTGCCTCTTCGTCACTCACCCGCTGAATCGGCAGCGCGCCAAATCCGTTTTTATTTGTAACAATCTCTGTTTTTCCGAGTCTTACTGTATCCATTTGTTCTGTCTCCGTTCTTTTATTTGGAACAAATCCACACAATTTTATCACGCATATTCCTTTGCATCAAGCGCAAAAATGATTCTTAATCGCACTGAACTGTATTTCCAGAATGCTTACAGGTCACACCCTGACCAAATTTGCGATATTTTATGACCTATAACGGCATCCGGCCACATGATCAGCCTCTAATTTCAGCAAATAGTCTTTCGCCTCAATTCCACATCCAAAACCGGTCAGACTCCCATTTTTCCCGATCACACGGTGACAGGGAATCAGGATCAGAATCCGGTTTTTATGATTCGCGCCGCCAACCGCACGGCAGGCCTGCGGCTGACCAATTCTCCCGGCGATATCCGCATAGC
>JAJQGP010000001.1:0-1688 GCA_021200475.1 Lachnospiraceae bacterium | reverse complement strand
CCGCATAGCTTCCCGTTTCCCCGTAGGGAATCTCGCGCAAAGCGTTCCATACTCTTTTCTGAAACTCCGTCCCCTGCGGATGCAGCGGAATATCAAACGCCGTTCTTTTGCCGGCGAAATATTCCTGCAATTCATCGCAGGTACGCTGCAGCAGCTCGGAGTTCTTCTCATCGGACCTCCCGGTATCCAGTGGCAGATATGCAGTCGGATACAGAGCCGTCAATGCCTCGCCATCCTCCTCCAGGCAAAGCACTCCCAACGGAGAATTATAATACATCCTGTTCCGAACCATTTGCTCTTCGGTTTTCATTTTCCTCCTCATTCGCATTCCATCTGCGCAATCCCATAGGATATCTGCATGACTTCCGGATTCATCTGCGTGGGGGCAAGCTGGATCAGCTTTGTATCGTCTTCGATCGCAGCCATCCCCATGCTCCATCCGGCCGGATGAATTCTGGAATCGTAGGATACCAGCATATCAATCTGCTCCCATGGCCCTTCTCCCAGATGGTAATTCACCAGAAACTTTCCCGGATCCCGCAGGCCTAACCAGTCGCCGTCACGCTTGCCGCTGAGAATGATCGTTCCATTGGAACCGCCAGCCTTCGTCCAGATGCAGTAAGGCATGCTCCCGACGAATTTTCCATCTGCGGTCTGCGCTCTTGTGCCGCGCAGGGAAGGGTCTCCGAAATCCATTCCATCATCCGAAAGCTTATAGAAGATCCCGCAATTCTCATCATTTACAATCTCAAAGCACATAAAATATCTGCCATTTGGCAGCTTCGTCACAATTGCCATACCTGGGCGCCGCAGTCCGTCCGGAATCGCAACCACGAGCTTTGGCTCCCTCCACGTTTTTCCGCCATCCGGGGAAGAGATCACCGCAAGGCACTGATTCAGACTGCGGTCCGTATGCGGCTTTTCATCGGAATAGACAGCAGTGAGCTCTCCATACGCGTTGAGATACAGGAACGGCTCCCAAACCGGTCCGACACATTCCCAATTATATTCCTTTGGCACACCGCCGTACGCAAAGGAAGAGCGGTATTCCCATGTTTTTCCGTGATCACGGCTGATATAAAGCTGGAGCTCCGTCCCGATAAAATCCGGAGGGTTGTCGGGAGCAAACGCCTGCATCGGAATGGAATTGCCGGCAAACAGAAGGGTGCCGGCCGGAAGCTCCCCGCACGGCTGCGGCAGTTCAAACAGATGCGGCTGATAACGCATCCCCCACCCGTTCTTCGTGTCCTCTACATCACTGAAATGCTCCCAGGACTTACCGCCGTCAGAGCTTTTGTAAATCGGAATGACAGCGGGTTCCCGTTCTGCGTAATATTCGAACGAAGCCAGCAGGGTACCATTCTCTTCTCCCGCGTGTTTCAGTTCCAGAACTCTCGGATAAAGAACGCCCGGACCTGGTTTGATTTCGTTTTTTCTCGGGGCAAAAACGACGCCCTTGAAGTCATTTGTAAGTTTCAGAGCCATAAAAATCCCCCTTCTTTTAAAATATGGCTTCATTATACATAATCACGAAGCACTTTACCAGCATTTTCTTCCAGAGAAAATGGGTTGAACAAAAAACGGGTACGATCTGCTCTCCATTTTTTGGAGACAGGCCGTACCCATCCGTTCTGTGTCCATATGGCATATCTGGACGATCTGCTTGTTTATTACGTTACCACTATGTT
>JAJQGP010000097.1 GCA_021200475.1 Lachnospiraceae bacterium | reverse complement strand
CAGGTAAACCTGCACAGTCTGTCTTTTCATTTCGATGCTGTTCTGAACTGTTACCACATTTTAGCATATCCGCCAAAAGCTGTAAACAAGTAAAAGACTTTCTTTGATTTCCTCTTGTTAGATTTTTGCGACTATGGTAGAATCAGGGAAGTGTGACAGCGGCGGATGCTGTTCTGAACTGTTACTGCAATACTATCAAAAACCAGGAGATATAAAATGGGAAAAATAACAGTAGAAACCTGTGAAATCGAAGGCCTGAAGGTCATTACCCCGACTGTTTTCGGGGATGCCCGCGGCTATTTTATGGAAACCTATCATTACAACGACTTCGCGGCGGCGGGGATCGATATGAGCTTTGTGCAGGACAACCAGTCCTCCTCCCGGAAAGGGGTACTCCGCGGTCTGCATTTTCAGATCAACCACCCGCAGGACAAGCTGGTGCGCGTCGTGGCTGGCGAAGTATTTGATGTGGCGGTCGATCTCCGGCCGGGATCCGCGACCTACGGCAAGTGGTTTGGCGTCCTGCTTTCCGCAGAAAACAAAAAACAGTTTTTTATTCCGAAGAATTTCGCGCATGGATTTATCGTCCTTTCTGATCAGGCAGAGTTTGCCTACAAGTGCACGGACTTTTATCATCCCAATGACGAAGGCGGTATTGCCTGGAATGATCCTGAGATCGGTGTGGACTGGCCCATTCCGGATGGCATGGAACTGATTCTCTCTGAAAAAGATCAAAAATGGGGGTCTTTCTCTGAATATACCGCGAAGCGCGCCTCCGATTGTGTCACACCGGCTTTGTCCTGAGCACATCGATTCATCCGCGCCGCTTTATGACTCCAAAGAGGATAATGTATTTATAATATGAAGAAAGAACGTTTTAAGCTGCCAAAGGACCTGTATAAAAACAGACGCTTACTGAAAAAAATGGCCAAAAATGACCTCCGGAACCGATTCGCGGGGTCTTATTTTGGTACCGTCTGGGCCTTCATTCAGCCCATCGTAACGATTCTGGTCTATTATTTTGTGTTTGGCGTGGCCATGCGCGGGGGAAGCTCTGCGGAAGGTGGGACGCCGTTTGTGCTTTATCTGGTGGCAGGAATCATCCCCTGGCTTTTCTTTCAGGAAGGACTCACAAATGCAACCAACTCCTTCCTGGAATACAGCTACCTGGTGAAAAAAGTGGTCTTCGACATCGACATCCTGCCGATGGTCAAGCTGCTTTCCGCCACCGTGGTTCACTGTTTTTTCATCCTTTTCGTGATTATTTTATTTGGATGCTACGGCCGTTTTCCTTCGGTCTATTATCTGGAGCTGATCTACTACGCGTTCTGCCTGTTTCTTCTGATCCTGGCATTCGCGTATATCACCAGCTCCGTGGTAATCTTCTTTCGGGATCTCTCGCAGATTGTCTCCATCCTGCTGCAGGTCGGCGTCTGGCTGACTCCGATCATGTGGGAAGAGAGCATGCTCAACTCCTATTCCTGGGGACCGGCTGCTCTTACCGTTTTAAGACTGAACCCAGTCTATTATATCGTTCATGGCTACCGGAACGCCCTGATCAGTCAGCGCTGGTTTTTTGAAGACCCGCTCTGGACGCTCTATTTCTGGGTATTTCTTGCCGCAGGCTTTGCGATCGGCAGCTGGGTGTTCAACCGCCTGAAGGGACATTTTGCGGACGTACTCTGATTTCACTGGCCATAACCCGCCCACGCACGAGCTGTGGGGCAGGGTGTGACCTGTAACACTCTGATCAATTCCAGGCACCAGATATTCCCCGCAGGCGTGTCTGCCAGGTTCATCGCTTCGCGGGAATAAAGAGAGGCAGGTAAATTCAATTGGATAACAAATTTGCGATCCGCGTGGATCAGGTCAGCAAGGTCTACAAACTCTACAACAAACCCTCTGACCGACTGAGGGAAGGCCTGGGACTGACCCGAAAAAAACGCTACCGGGAACACCGTGCGCTGGATCAGGTGAGTTTCACCGTGCAGGAAGGCGAAACAGTCGGAATTATCGGTGTCAATGGCTCCGGGAAATCCACGATTCTCAAAATCATCACCGGCGTCCTCACCCCGACGGAGGGTTCCGTCACAGTGAACGGACGCATCTCCGCACTTCTGGAGCTGGGCGCCGGGTTTAATATGGAATACACCGGTATTGAGAATGTCTACCTGAACGGCTCCATGCTCGGCTTTACGGATGAAGAAATCGAACAGCGTCTCCCCGAGATCCTGCGTTTCGCAGACATCGGCGACTTTGTGAACCAGCCGGTAAAGACCTATTCCAGCGGAATGTTCGTGCGTCTGGCGTTTGCGGTCGCTATCAACATCGACCCGGAAATCCTGATCGTCGACGAGGCGCTCTCGGTCGGCGATGTGTTTTTCCAGGCCAAATGCTACCACAAATTCGAAGAATTCAAAAAACAGGGGAAAACCATTCTCTTTGTCAGCCATGATCTGAGCAGCATCAGCAAATACTGTGACCGCGTGATCGTGCTGAACCAGGGCACCAAGCTGGATGAGGGCCGGCCGAAAGCCATGGTCGATCTGTATAAACGGCTCCTGGTTCACCAGGAAGGAGAACCGCCCAGGGGAACGGCCCCAGAGGGTGCCGGAGCCTGGAAACAGGCGATAGAAGTCAATCCACACCTGCTGGAATACGGGGAAAAACAGGCAGAGATCATTGATTTTGCCGTGACAGACGGTCGCGGGATGCTGACGAATACCGTTGAAAAAGGTAAGCTCTGTACGATTAAAATGCGGATTCGTTTCCATGAGGATTTACAGGAACCGGTCGCCGCTTTTACGATCAAGGACATGAAGGGAACGGAAATCACCGGTACCAATACCATGTACGAAAAGGTCGCGCTTCCCGCAAAAGCCGGAAGCATCGCGGAAGTGGATTTTACCCAGGAAATGAACCTGCAGGGCGGAAATTATCTGATCTCCTTCGGCTGTACCGGCTATATGGAAGGGGAATTTCATGTTTTCCACCGGCTCTACGATGCCTGCAATCTGACCGTCATATCGGTAAAGGATACCGTTGGCTTTTATGATATGAATTCGGAAGTGACGGTTACGACCTCGTAACTGCTCCGTACCTTCACAAAAATATGCACTTCGGAGGAATAGACATGATGCAGGAAAAAATTGGCAGCGTGATTCTAGACGACACCTGCTACTCCGGCGAAGACCGCTACAGCGACGGTTCCATAGAACAGGAGCTCCTTGAGATAGCGAAAAGCTGTAAGAATGAAGCAGACTATAATGCGGTAATCGCAGAGAAAAAAAGCTGGCCTGTGATGTATCATTTTTCCCACATCCGCCACAACCTTCTCTCCTGGGTGCCCATCCGCAAAGAAGATAAGGTTCTCGAGATCGGCGCCGGCTGCGGAGCCGTCACCGGTGCGCTCGCGGCAAAGGCCGGGAGTGTCACCTGTATCGACCTTTCCCGGCAGCGCAGCCTCGTCAATGCCTGGCGGCACCGCGATTATGACAATATCACCATCCTGCTGGGCGCGTTTGAGGATGTCGAAAAACGGCTCACAGAAAAATACGACTACATCACCCTGATCGGTGTTTTCGAATACGCTGCGCTCTATACAAAGGCAGAAAACCCTTTTGTCCATATGCTCACCACCATTGCGCGTCATCTGGCGCCCGGCGGAAAGATTCTGATCGCGATCGAAAACCGGCTGGGGCTTAAGTACTGGGCCGGCTGCACGGAAGATCACGTCGGCAGGCTCTTTGAAGGGCTGGAAGGCTATTCCCGCACCCCCGCCTCAGGTGTACGCACAATTTCGCAACAGGAACTGGAAAAGCTTTTTGGTGAAGCCGGAGACTTCAAAACTACTTTTTACTACCCTTATCCGGATTATAAATTCCCGTTTTCCATCTACTCCGACCGCTATCTTCCACGCAAAGGAGACCTGAAAAACAACCTCAACAATTACGACCGGCGGCGGCTTCTGCTGTTTGATGAGGGAAAGGTATTTGACAGTCTCATCGAAAACGGACTGTTCCCGCAGTTTTCCAATTCCTTTTTGGTTTTCCTGGAACAGGAGGAACAGCCATGAAAGACATCATCTATTCAAAATATTCCAACGAAAGAAGCCGGGATTTCTCGATCCGCACCGATATTCTGGAAGAGAACGGCAGACGCAGTGTCCGCAAGAGGGCGATTTATCCGGAGGGCAAGGCGCATATCGAGGCACTTTACCGCCATTATCAGACCCTTTCCGAGCTGACTGCCGGCACGCGGCTTTCCTGGAACCACTGTATACCGACCTCAGACGGAGTCGAGCTGGAATACCTGGAAGGGGAATCCCTGGAAGAACAGCTGCTGTTCACCCTGCACACCAAAGGCATGGATGCGTGCGCCCGGGATTTTCTGGACTGTCTGCGTTTCATCCGTTCACTCCACACGGGAGCTTCTTTTTCTCCCTGTGAAGAATTCCGCCGGGTCTTTGGAGAGGTTTCACTGCCAGCCGGTACCGATTGCGCACCGTGTACAGACATCGACCTGCTCTGTGAAAACATCCTGGTCTCAAACGGACACTGGACCGCGATTGACTATGAATGGAGCTTTGAATTTCCCATCCCGGTGAATTTTCTCCTGTACCGGATCATCCTGCATTTTACAGACAATGCAAACCGCGGGGAAGAATTCCGGCGCTTTGATTTTATGGGACAGATGGGGATCACCGAAGAGGAAAAAACCGCTTTTGCGGCGATGGAAGCCCATTTTCAGAAGTACATCCTTCAGGGGCATGTCCCTATCCGCAATCTCTATCCCGCCATCAGCGAAGGAGCTTTTCCTGCGGAGGAGCACCTTGCTTTAGAGGATTTACAGGTTTATTTTGATTACGGCGACGGCTTTCGCGAGGAAAACTCAGTTCTTTACCACATGCAGGAGAAACCCTGCTGGCACCTGCGGCAGGAGATTCCCATTCCGAACGGGGTCAAAGCACTGCGCATGGATCCAGGCAGCCACGCTTCCATTGTACATCTGCGAGAATTTCGCTTTGTCTCTCAGACAGAACGGGCTGCTTTTTGTCTGCGTGAAGGCGGCGTAAATGGCGACTGGATTTATTTTTCGGAGGAAGACCCGAATATCTTTCTTACCGAAATCCCGGAGGGCGCCAGAAGCTTCCTCGTGGAGCTTGAAGCCTTCCAGCCGGGTCAGGCACCCATGAAGGAGGTCGGCCGGCTTGCCAGAGAATATCAGGAACTGAAAAATTCGCGTCTGATCCGCTGGAAAGATACCGTAACCTCTGTTCTGAAGCCGCAGGAAGGATCTGCTGCGAAATAACTGATACGTCTTGCACCTCCTGTATACAAACCGGGAACGTGCCAGGCTATAAACCGAATCAAATTGGGGAGAAAACCGGAATCATGAGTATAAAGAAAATAAAAATAGATCAGGAGGCCTTCGGATGGAAACCCGGCGGCACATTTATCCTGCGCGGATGGAAAGTCACAGACCCTGGGGAATCTGCTGTTTTTCAGGTACTTGATGAAACCGGCACGTCAGTCGAAGCCGAATGCGTCCTTCTCCCTCGCCCGGACGTTGTCAGTCTTCATGCTGACTATGCTCCGCTGCAGGCTGAGCTTGGTTTTCAAATCACCGTGCCAGACATCGAACATTATATGGAAGCACACCAGAAGCTGACGATTGAGCTGCATGCCGGCAATACCAGCCGCATGATTTTCTCACGAAGTACGGCAAAACTGAAAAAAGCTTATTTTGATTCCTCTATCCAGTACTTTCTGGACGTCTGCGGATGTATTGACAATGTCATTACCATCCGCGGCTGGATTGTAGATATCACCGGGGAATGCTTTCCTCAGATCACGGATGAAAACGGAACGCTCTTACCCATCCAGCCAAAAAGGTCCCTCCGCCCTGACCTGGTGGATGCGCTGCACCTGAATCCGGACTTTTACCAGGATCGTTCCTGGGGATTTTCGTTCACGATGCCTATGGACGATTTTCAGGGTTCTGCCCTGCTCATCCGGATGCAGAATCCCTATACAGACAAATCTCTCCGTCTCCCCAGAGGGCGGCTCATCTGGATGGGAACCAGTGCGGGGCGGTGCCTGCTTCTGCTCACCCGCTTCAGTCCGAGCCGTCTCCGGGATGAGATTCGCCGCAAAGGTCCAAAAGGATTCCTTACGCATCTGCGAAACGCAAGCACACTCACCGATATTCCTTACGCGAACTGGCGCAAGCAGCACAATGTCAGCCGCACCGAGCTGCGCAGGCAGAGAAAAGAATCCTTTTCCTACGCGCCTCTGCTTAGCATTGTCATTCCGCTCTACAATACGCCAGAGCGCTATCTGCGGGAGCTGCTGGATTCGATTCTTGCGCAGACGTATTCCCATTTTGAAGTCTGCCTGGCGGATGGAAGCACACAGCCGGAACCAGCCGCGCTGATCAAAAAACACTACGGTCATGAGCCGCGGATCCGCCTGCAGTGCCTTGCGAGAAATGACGGCATCTCCGAAAATACAAACGCGGCAATCCGCATGGCCAAAGGCGAATTTCTGGTCTTTTCCGACCATGACGATCTGCTGGAGCCAAACGCGCTCTATGAATTGGTAAAAAAACTGAACGAAAATCCGGCGCTGGATCTGATCTACACGGATGAAGATCTGACCGATGAGAGCTCAAAGCATTTTAGCAACCCCCGCTTCAAGCCGGACTTCAACCCGGACTTTCTGCGGAGTATCAACTACATCTGCCATCTGACTATGGTACGTACCTCACTGGCGTTCGATGTGGGACTTCTGCGGAAGCAGTGCGACGGCGCACAGGATCATGATTTTCTCCTGCGCTGTATTGAAAAGACTGATCGCGTCGGCCATATTCCGAAGATTCTCTACCACTGGCGCGCCTACAGCGGCTCCACCGCCGGCAACCAGGACAGCAAGCAATACGCCATAGACGCCGGAAAGCTGGCGCTCACGGAGCATTACACGCGGCTTGGTTATGAGGCGGAGGTGGAATATACCGATATTTTTATCATGTACCGCATGCGGCTGAAGGTAAAAGAGGCGTCTCCGTCCCGCCTGCCGCTGGTTACCATCGTCATTCCGAATAAGGATCACCTGGAGCTTCTGGACGCCTGTGTACAGTCCATCTTCGCCAAAACGGATTATTGCAATTATGAAATTCTTATCGTAGAGAACAACAGTGAAGCGCCTGAAACATTTGCGTATTATGAACGAATGAGGTGTGAGCATGCGAATTTCCGGGTCGTGACCTGGGAGGGAGGCTTTAATTACTCCGCGATCAACAATTTTGGTGTCCGCCACGCGAACGGAGAATATCTGGTATTCCTCAACAACGACACGGAAGTCATCTCTCCCTTCTGGATCCGGGAAATGCTTGGATTCTGTCAGCGGGAAAATACAGCCGCAGTGGGAGCCAAGCTCTATTACGCGGACGGACAGGTACAGCATGCGGGGGTAGTGATCGGCATCGGCGGCTTTGCCGGGCATGTTCATCCCTTCTGCAGCCGCGCAGATACCGGCTATCTTGGCCGCCTGAAGGCGGTGCAGGACATCAGCGCGGTTACCGCAGCCTGCATGATGGTAAAGCGCTCTGTCTTTGAATCCATCGATGGCTTCGACGAGAATTTCGTGGTCGCGCTCAATGATGTCGATCTCTGTCTGCGTATCCGGGAAAAAGGGTATCTGATCGTGATGGACCCCAATGTAGAACTCTATCACTATGAATCCAAATCGCGTGGATATGAAGATACACCGGAAAAACAGGAACGCTTTCAAAAAGAGATCCATCGTTTCCAAAACCGCTGGAAAGCCTTTCTGGAAAAGGGGGATCCCTACTACAGCCCGCACCTGACCCTCCTGGACGGAGGCTGCGGCATCCGCCAGGAAACGGAATAAAAAAAGCCTCCGATTCTCTTGCAGACACGGGCGTTTCTTTCACGTCTGTCTGTGAGATCGGAGGCTTTCATCATCCTCATAATCCGTTTAATGCTTATCTTCCTTTATACATCTCATCATAATATTTCTGATAATCACCGCTGGTGACATTGGCCATCCAGTCTTCGTGCTCGAAGAACCAGCGAATTGTAAGACGAATGCCATCCTCAAACTTTGTCTCCGGCTCCCAGCCCACCTCCGCGCGAATCTTGTCCGGAGCAATCGCGTAGCGGCGGTCATGTCCTTTCCGGTCCGTCACATAAGTGATCAGCTTTTCACTGACAAGCGCCTTGCGGGGATCATCGTCGGGGAGCATCTCCTGGAGCGTATCCAGGATGATGTGAATGATCTGAATATTCTGCCGTTCATTGTGCCCGCCAATATTATAAGTCTCGAACAGACGTCCCTTCTCCTGCACCAGGTCGATGCCCTTCGCGTGATCCTCGACATAAAGCCAGTCACGGACATTTTTGCCATCGCCATAGACCGGGAGCGGCTTGCCCTGAAGCGCGTTATTGATAATCAGCGGGATCAGCTTTTCCGGAAACTGATACGGACCGTAGTTGTTGCTGCAGTTCGTGATGTTCGCCGGGAAGCGGTAGGTATCCATATAGGCCTTTACGAGCATATCCGAGGAAGCCTTGCTCGCGGAGTAGGGGCTGTGCGGTGCATAAGGAGTCGTCTCGTAAAAATACTCCCCCTCATTTTCCAGTGAACCATAGACCTCGTCGGTCGATACGTGGAGAAACTTTTTCCCCTCCTGAAAGGTACCGTCCGGGAGCTCCCAGGCTGCCTTCGCCGCATTCAGCATCACCAGTGTGCCCAGTACATTCGTCTTTACAAAAACCTCCGGATCCCGAATACTCCGGTCTACATGGCTTTCCGCCGCAAAATGAACCACGCGGTCGATCTCATTCTCTTCAAAAATCCGGTTTATCGCCTCTGTATCACAGATGTCCGCACGGATAAAGGTATAATTTTCCCGATTTTCCACATCACGCAGATTTTCAAGATTGCCCGCATAGGTCAACTTGTCCACATTGATAATCCGGATTTCATCTCCATATTTGCGAAACATGTAGTGAATGTAGTTTGAACCGATGAAACCGGCTCCTCCTGTTACAAGATAGGTTCTCATAGCTTTCCTCCTTTTCAATCCACGCTCCCGCCCGGGGAGCAACGAAAAATGCTCAACGAGGTATCTGTATCTATATGCAGACAGCCGGACGCCAAACAGCTCCCTAGCTGTCCTCTCCGGCCGCACTGCCCTCATCGGCAGTCGCTTCCGTGCTGCTTTCCTCCAAAGAATCGGAAGCGGTGTACTCCGAACTCATCGTCCCGGCCGCGTCAGAGAGCTCCGCCACCGTATCCGGACGCAGTGCATCCCATACCGCGCTCACGTCAAACAGGTCTGAGAGCAGATCCGCGTTGTAATACATCCGGTACCCATCGATATTTCTCCTGCCCATCCGCATGGATGTGCCGTTAAACTGTACCCAGTACTGCGTCGAATCCACACAGCAGAAGATATTGTACCCCTGCTCTTTCAGATAGATATAATACTCATTGTCCTCTGAGTATTCTGTCCAGTCGCTGATATCCGCGCCAAACGCAAAGATAATGATATCCGTCTCGCCCACGATCGTCTCAACATTACTCTTCCACCGCTCTGTATCTGTCATCGTCCCCTCCAGGCCTTTCGCCAGAGGATCAATATGCCCCCAGGTGTGACTCGCGAATTCCCAGCCGTCTGCCTTCAGCGTGTCCGCGACAGCCGTAGCCGCGTCCACTTCCGCCTGCCAGGCCGCTTCATCGAAATCCGGGTTTTCTTCCAGAAATTCCCTTTGCCAGCTTGTGAGACGGTCTTCATCACGCGTCAGATATACCTCATCTGTCCGGTAACCGAGGATCCCCTCATAGCCGGTCAGTGCGATCGTCCCCTTATGCCCGTGATAGGCGAAGTCCGGGTGAAGATCCACAAACGTGTCAATCCACGGAATCAGATCATAATCTCCGACAGATACCGTACCGTCATCTTCGATATACTCCGCCTTCACATCGCCATTCTCATCCAGTACCAGCCGCGACGCAAAGCCGTCTCCGTCCATATAATGATAATAGCACACATCATCCTGCGAAAGCACGAAAGGAGTTTTCCCTTCCGGGAGCAGGATTTCCTTGCGGGTGACCGTACCATCGTCATTGACCTCGCACATATCATGCATGCTGACCATGACATAGCCTTCCTCGTACATGGTCTCCATTATCGCAGAAAACTCGTCCATCGTCACCATATACTGATTGTAGCCTTCTGCATAAAGATCGCCGTCAAATGCCTTTGACGCGTCCCAGATAATCGTGTGGAAAAAGATGTGCGTCACCTCTTCCGGCGCCCAGGACACACAGTTTGCTTTCGTCTTTTCGTAGCTGGAAGCCGCCTGCTGCAGCGTCTCGCTCAGCTCATAATATTCCGATGCCTGCACACAGGCAATCGCACTGTCATAATCATACATGGCGGCCAGATTTTCCGCCTCCATCAGCACTGCGTCGATCTCGGCTTCTTCGGCAGTCGTAAATATATCATCGTCCGTACCAGACGCTTCGGACTGCACAGCAGAACCAGCATCCGTCTCCAGGACTTCATCGGTACCGGTTTCCTCCCCGGCGGTACTCACCACATCTGTTCCCCCAGTCTCATTCAACGTCGTGACAGCCGTATCGCCATCCGATCCTGTCCCGGAATCATCCGTCTCTGAACCATCCGCCAGACTGCCCGTCTCAGCCGTATTCACGCTGCCCTGCTGCTGATCTCCGGCAGAGCTCAGCTTCACCACCTCCGGAATGACGACCTCCTTCACAAGCAATGCTCCCATCACCACAAGAGCCAGCACCAGAAGTGATATCGCACACTTCATAAGAAGCTCATTTTTTCGTCGCTTCGTGCGCCGCTCCTGCGGATTATAATCCTGGTCTCCCATTTTCCCCTCCTTCATCCGTTCCCCTTTGTTCTCCTTTTACTCAGCCAGGCCAGCCAGTGTGACGTCCAGAGACAGCGCGGTTCCCTCTCCCGTATCTGTCGTCTGCGCATCCTGACTGCCATCGGTCTCCTGCTCGTTGGCAGAGTCCTGGCTGCCAGAAGCATCCTGGCCGGTCACAGATATGGTCTCCATTTCCGTCTCTTCCTCCGTCTGCTGCTGTTCTGTCGCAGTTTCCTCTGTATCGGACAAAAGCTCTGTCTCCTGCGCATTCGTCCCCATACGCTCGGACCCGGTCTCGAGACTGCCATATCCCAAAACGACTTCATAGATCATCGCAGCCACCAGTACCACAATCAATACAAACAAAACACCCCAGAGCAGACGCATCTTCGCATCGGTCTCCTCATCCCTGCGCCTGCGCCCGGATGGCTCTGAAAGATGTTCCTTCGGTACCGTTCCGATCGGCTGCGCACGTCTGCTGCGTCGGCTTTCTTCCGGTATCTCCCCAGACTCACCATTGTCCGGATTCCCCGTATAGACGCGGGAACGTCCCAGCGTTTTCTTCTGTTCATCCATGTCTTTTCTCCGTTCCAATCAACCAGCAGAACTGTCCGCAACAGCCTGTTATCACCTGTATGCCTGCCGCATTCCGCCTCAGCCAGCATAGAAATCATCCAATCCAGTTAATTAGTATACCATGACATCGCCTTTGTTTCAACGACCCAATCCATCTTTTTTTATGAAGCAATCTTATTTTTCTCTTAACAGTTCAGAACAGCATCGAAAAGAAAAGACAGACTGTGCAGGTTTACCTGCTAAAGGCTGTATTTTCTTTTCGGGATGGGCGGGTGCTGATCGTCCAGTGGACGATCGTTTAGCACCGACCGAAGTGAAACGGAGACGCCCATCAAGCCTCAGACATATGACGCGTTAGCGGCATATAGCCTTCGAAGAAGGCGGTCTGTGGCCTGCTATTCTGAATATTTACCTATTTTTAATAACAGTTCAGAACAGCATCGAAACTATACCAATCAGCAATTTTCCCCACTTTACGAAATTCTCTTCCGATGATATACTTTCCTCGTATGGGTTGGTCGTGTTTCAACAGACACAGCAAAACAGGACGGTTCATGTGGGAAACGAAGTTCCTGTCACACGTTTTTCCAGAAAACGGTTGACGCAATAACAGTAAAGAGAGGTGGTTACTGATGTCTGAACCGATTACGCTTTACAAGCTGATCATTCTGTATATGCTGGACAAAGCGGATTTTCCACTGACGGACGCGCAGATTTCCGATTTTATCCTCAATCAGGGCTATACCGACTACTTCACACTCCATTCGGTGCTTGGAGACCTGGAGGATAGTCAGATGATCCAGAGCGAGACCATCCAGGATTGCGTGTACTACTCGATAAAGGATGGCGGCACGGAGGCTTTGAAATATTTTCGCCATCGCATCTCGCCTTCCATCCGCCAGGAGGCGGACCGGTATATGTCCGAAAACAAAGTCCGGATGCGTGACGAGGTCTCCGTCCTCGCGGATTACTACAAGACGACAAGCGGGGACTACGCCGTGCGCTGTCTGGTGAAAGAGAAGTTTTCCAACCCAATCGATCTGACCATCACGGTCGCGACGGAAAGTCAGGCGAAATCCGCCTGCCGCAGCTGGCGGGAACACAGCCAGCGCATTTATCAATTCATTATGGAGGAGTTATTATGAAAGACATGTTTGTTTCTGACTCTGTCACCTATGTCGGTGTGGACGACACTACACTTGACCTGTTCGAGAGCCAGTACAGAATACCGTATGGTGTTTCTTACAACTCGTACATCATTTTTGATGAAAAAATTGCCGTCATGGACACGGTAGACCCGCGCGGCACAGAAGAATGGCTGGCAAATGTGCGCACAGCGCTCGGTGAGCGGAAACCGGATTTTCTCGTTGTGCAGCACCTGGAACCAGATCATTCCGGCAGCATCCGCCGCTTCGTGGAGGAGTACCCGGAAGTCACTCTTGTGGGGAACCAGAAGACCTTCCCTATGATCGAACAATTCTTTGCTATAAAGACCACAGCCGTAAAGACGCTCACAGTCGCGGAGGGCGACACGCTCTCTCTCGGCAGCCATACACTGCAGTTTTTCCTGGCTCCTTTCGTGCACTGGCCGGAAGTCATGGTTACATATGAGCAGACAGAGAAGCTTCTGTTTTCCGCAGATGGTTTCGGCACTTTCGGTGCGTTAAGCTCCGACATAGACTGGATCACAGAGGCCAGACGCTACTACATCAATATCGTTGGGAAATATGGCGCACAGGTACAGAATCTTTTAAAAAAGGCCTCCGGTCTTTCCATCGCAGCCATTCTCCCGCTTCATGGCCCGGTTTTGAAGGAAAATCTCGGCTATTACATCGACAAATACCTCACCTGGAGCAGTTATACACCGGAAGAGGAGGGCATCGTGATCGCTTACGCCTCCCTGCATGGCAACACCGCGAAAGCGGTACGCCGCTTAGAAGAGATTCTCAGGCAGAAGGGCGTGCAAAACGTAGCTGTCTTTGATTTAAACCGGGACGATATGTCCGTGGCGATAGAATACGCATACCGCTATGACCGTCTTGTGCTTGCTTCTGTCACCTATGACGCTTCCCTTTTCCCGGCTATGGAAGACTTCCTGTACCACCTGAAGATCAAAAACTTCCAGAACCGCAAGGTAGGCTATATTCAGAACGGCACCTGGGCTCCGGCTTCAGCCAGATTCATGAAAGCGCAGATCGCCGAAATGAAAAATATCACAGAGGTCGAGCCTGTCGTTACCATCCGTTCCGCGCTCAGTGCTGCGAACCTTACCGAGCTGGAAGCACTGGCCGACGCCCTGGTATAATATTCCGGATTCCGGTCAACCGTTCAGAACAACACCGACCGAAGCAGGACGCAGACCTGCGGCGTGCTGTTCTGAATCGTACTATTTTGAAACAAAAAGCAGCCCCTGCCGGCTGCTTTTTGTTTCTCCGAATTCTTTTTTCTGCCTGGAAGTGTTACTCGTATTCTTTATATTCAGCCATCACTCCCAGCATCTTTTCCACATTTGCCGCACGGTCGCCGCCAAATACTGCAGAACCGGCCACACAGACATTCGCACCGGCCTCAAGAACGGTCCGCAGCGTCCGATCATTAATGCCGCCATCCACCTCAATGTCAAGGGGAAGGCCGAGTTCAAGCGCCTTTTGGCGAAGCGTACGGATTTTTCCGGTCATTTCCGGAATATAGGCCTGTCCGCCATAGCCCGGATTCACCGTCATGATCAAAACCATATCCAGATAGGGAAGGACATAATCCAGTACATTCAGCGGCGTAGCCGGATTGAGCGCGACTCCTGCGCGCAGACCGCGGCTTTTGATATCATGGAGGATTCGCTGCAGATGCTTTGCGGTCTCGGCATGCACTGTAATGCTGTCCGCACCGCAGGCGGCAAAATCCGCTATGTATTTTTCCGGCTCCGTGATCATCAGGTGAACGTCAAAAACACAGTCCGTCGCACTGCGGATCGAGGAGATCACCGGCATACCAAAAGAAATGCTCGGCACAAAGACTCCATCCATCACATCGATGTGCAGGTAACCGGCACCTGCCTTTGCCACTGTCTCTACTTCCTTGCCCAGATGTTTGAAATCAGCCGCCAGAATAGACGGCGCCAGTATGTTTTTCCGCTCCATATTTGTTCTCCCTGTATCGTATCCCTTTTGTGTGACAATTCAGAACTGAAACGAAGCGCAGACCTGCGCTCTGCCCTCCTGAATCATTCCTCATTTGTAACTATTCAGAACAGCAGGCCGCAGACCGCCTGCGATGCAGGCTATATGCCGCTAACGCGTCATATGTCTGTGGCTTGATGGGCGTTCCGCCCATCCCGAAATGAAAATACAGCCTTTAGCAGGTAAACCTGCACAGTCTGTCTTTTCATTTCGATGCTGTTCTGAACTGTTACCCTCATTTTATACCTGTGCGCTGTGCTTCAATACTTTCGCCTGTCCTTCAATTCCTTCGCCAGCAGCACGTAGCTCTCGTATCTGGCGTGATGAATTTCCCCTGCCTCTACGGCCTCTTTCACTGCACAATCCGGCTCCTTCAGATGCATACAGCCCTGAAACCGGCAGCGCGTCTCATAAGGGGTAAATTCATGAAAATAGTCTTTCAATTCTTCGTATTCGATGTCCTGTAAATATAAAGAACTGAAGCCGGGCGTATCCAGAAGATAACTGTTGCCAGGAGCCATCGTTTCTGAAGCATTTCTGACCGGTTTCCTCCCTGCGTAAGGCTTCAGCACCAGAAGCTCTGTATGCCGGGTCGTATGCTTTCCCCGATCAATCTTCCGGCTGATCTCTCCGACCTCCATGTGTTCTGCCGGCAAAAAACAATTCGTCAGCGAAGATTTACCAACTCCGGAAGGCCCTGCCAGTACGGTCGTCTTTGCCTCCAGAAGGGTGCGGACCGCATCCAGTCCTTCGCCCTGTGCGGCGCTGACAAAGCGCACCTCACAGCCGCAGCCGCGATAAATCCGCCCCAGCTCCCGTGCCTGCTCCTCATCCGCCAGATCGGTTTTGTTAAAACAGATAATCACCGGAATCTCCTGACGATTCATAAGGATCAGAAAACGATCCAGCAGGTTCAGATTTGGTTTGGGCTGCGTCAGAGCAAACACCACCATCGCCTGGTCAACATTGGCTGCGGCCGGACGAATCAGCATATTTTTCCGTGGCAGCAGCCGGTCAACATTCCCGGTTTTTTCCTTTTCATCCAATACGGAAATCTCAACATCATCGCCGACAAGAGGTTTCATCTTGTCCTTTCGAAAAATTCCTTTCGCTCTGCACTCGTAAACCGCTCCATCCTCCGCGTGTACGTAGTAAAAGCCGCCGACCCCTCTGATTATCTTTCCACGCATTCATCCTCCGTCGGATTTTTAATCCCGGCGGGAAACCCCGCCCCTGCAAGACCCGTTCCGTCTTCTTTTTCCAACCTGCCAGGCAGGACAAAGCCTGCCGCTACGAACTGACTTCACTGAATGTGATCCCGGAATATTCAATCTTGCTGATCACCTCGCCAGTCTCCTCGTCGAGCAGATAGACATACGCAATTCCCGTAGACTCTCCACTCGCACCTTCCACCTGAAGCGTATAAGGAAACGTTGTCGTCCCCTCAAAAATCGTCGTCTCCGTACCATTCTGGTAAAGTGTAATCCGCACAGGCTGGCCTGTATATCCGGAAGGCGCCGTCAGAGAAGCATTGCACATCCAGATGCCGCTTGTGGTCGTATCGGAAGAAGAGGTCGTACTGCTGCTGTCCTCTATGGTAATATTGTCATCATCCGATGAGTCAGATGAGGTATCCGGTCCGGTACTGATGTAAAGAGTAACCGTACTTCCCTTGGGAACCTGATTGTCCGTATCCTCCGCACTTGTACGCGTCACCATGCCTGCACTGATCGTGTCGCTGGACTCATATGCGTAAGCCGCAGTCAGACCGAGCATTTCCAGAGCTTCCTCCGCCCGTTCCACCGTATATCCGGTCAGATTCCACAGGGTCTTATATTCTGTAACCGTTTCCTCACTCTCTTCCGTCTCCTCCGGTCCCTGGCTGACGTAAAGAGTAATCGTATCGCCAGTACTTACCAGTTCTCCATATTCCGGATCCGTCGATATAATATATCCGCTTGCCACTGTGTCGCTGTACTGCGTCTGATCCACCGTGTATTTCAAGCCCTTTGTGATCAGAAGCGCCTGCGCCTGCGTGAGCGCCATATTGCTGAGATTATCCAGCACAAATTCCGCTGAAGTCTCTGATTCTGTCTCTGACTCCGTCTGCTTCTCGGTCTCTGTCTCTGTCTCAGATTCAGAAGAAGTCTCTATCACAATGTTGTCCCCATCGGAAGCTGATTTTTTATTTCCTGAAAAATTCATCAGGCCAAACGCTTTTGCGAGAAGAACCAGAAAAACAATGCCAACGATCACCGCAATGATAATACCGCCCAGCGTCACGGCCTTCTCCAGCTTTGGATTCAGATCGCTGTCCGTATCATGGTCTTTTTTTCTGCGTGTACGCGAGTCCTCAAAAGACTCATCCAGCTCATAGCCCTCTTCCTGATCATTGTTTTCCAGATCATAGACGCCAGTTTCCCCATAGGAGCCATCATAAGAGCCATAATAACCGGAATCAATCCCCGCATCCGTCCGATATCCTCCGCTCCAGCGGGTGCCGTCATAGGAACCGTCCATCGGCGAGACGTCCTGATACTGACTCTTCTGGTAATAGCTGCCCGGCTGATAAGCACGGTTCTGTATCGATCCGGTCTCCTGTACATGCATATTCGCCGCCGCACCCACATTCAGCGTCTCATCATAAGACGGCATGCGCTGCTCCGCCTTAATCTGTGCCATCTCTTCCTTCGACATCACAATCGTCTGGGAAGTCCGATCCGGCACCACCCAGGTCACAAAATCCCCTTCCGGATTGACCAGGGACTCCCGCAGGTCACGAATCAGCTCCGTCATATTCGGATAACGGCGATCTGCGCTTTTCTGCGTACATTTCAGGATAATCTGGTTTGTACTGTAAGGGATTTCCGGAAATTCTTCCTTCGGCCCATGCAATTCATCCTGTAAATGATGCAGTGCAATCGCCACCGCCGTATCCCCGTCAAACGGGACATGACCGGTCAGCATTTCATACATCGTAATGCCAAGCGAATAAATATCGCTCTTCTCATCGCTGTACCCGCCCCGCGCCTGCTCTGGTGATGTATAATGTACGGATCCCATCATCGTAGACGTGATCGTATTCGTACTCGCTGCCCGCGCGATTCCGAAATCCGCCACCTTTACCTTTCCATCCGTGGAAATAATGATGTTCTGCGGCTTCACATCACGGTGAATAATCCCGTTGTTGTGAGCAGCCTCCAGACCGGCAGAAATCTGCAGTGCAATACTGGTCATCTCTCTTGCCGAGAGGTGCCCCTTACTTGCAATGTACTCTTTCAGAGTAATGCCTTCCACCAGCTCCATCACGATATAATTGATCCCGGCTTCTTCCCCGACATCATAAATATTGACAATGTTCCCATGAGCCAGTCCGGCTGCTGCCTGTGCCTCTGCCCGGAATTTGGAGACAAGCACCTTGTCGTCCCGGAATTCATTTTTCAGCACCTTAACAGCCACAAAACGGTTCAGCTTATGGTCCTTTGCCTTATAAACATCCGCCATACCACCGGAACCGATACGGGACATAATCTCATACCTGTTCTGTATAAATACTCCTGCACTTAACATATCCTCTCCCCTTAAACCTCAGCGAGAACCACAGAGATATTATCTTTCCCTCCGTTTTTGTTTGCCTCATTCACCAGATGCTGCGCCGCCTCCTTCGGTGAACGATATTTTTTGACAATCTGCAGAATCTCCGCATCCTCGACCATATTGGTAAGGCCGTCTGAGCAAAGCAGAATATGATCGCCCGGTTCCAGCTTCACATCGAAAAAATCAACCCGCACAGGCGATTTCACCCCGATCGCCCTGGTAATAACATTCTTATCCGGATGCGTACGCGCGTCCTTGCGCTGCAGCTCCCCCATCCGTACCATCTCTTCCACCAGGGAATGATCCCTGGTAATCTGAGAAATCTCCTGATCCATCAGATACAGCCTGCTGTCACCAACATTCGCTACATACAGATATCCATCCTTGACCACTGCGGCCACCACGGTCGTCCCCATCCCCTCCAGGGTTTTATCCGTCGATGCTTTCTCAATCACCTGGTCATTCGCAAAATGAATCGCTTCTGAAAGAAGCGGGATCGGCCGTTTCTCCTGCGCCTGCCCCAGATACTCGATCATAGATTCTACCGTGTAGCGGGAAGCCAGATCTCCCGCATTGTGTCCCCCCATCCCGTCCGCAACAATCATCAGATTCGGAAGATTGCCGACCGGCTGATCCGAGGCATAGATAAAATCCTGATTTGAAGTTCGCCTCCTGCCAATGTCCGTGACGCTGTAAACCTTCATTGTGCATGTCCTTTCTCTGTAGCCTGTGGTAAGAATATCCTGCCACCCACACGCAGCGCGATTTTATTGCGCCTGCTCCATTTACTGTGGTAAGGTCCCGCTCGCGGGAGATTCCTTACCACCTGCGCAGGCGCCATCGCGCACAGCGCGATTTTATTGCGCCTGCTCCAGATACCCCTTGCGGAGCTGACCACAGGCGCCGCTGATATCGCGCCCCATCTCTCTCCTAATAGTAACATTTATTCCGTATTTTTCAAGTTTATTTTTGAATGCAGTGATCACCCGCTGCTCAGATTGTACGTAATCCCTTTCTTTGATCGGGTTGACCGGTATCAGATTGATATGGCAGTTCATTCCCTTCAGAAGCTTCGCAAGCTGCTCTGCGTCTTTCGAGGTGTCATTCACTCCTCCAACCAGACTGTACTCAAATGTCATTCACCTCCCGGTCTGTTCAAAATAATACCGGCAGGCATCCAGCACATCCCCCAGCTCATACCGGTACGCGACCGGCATCAGCTCTTTTCGTTTTTCCTGCGAAGAAGCATGCAGCGACAACGCCAGCGTGATCTGCAGCCGTTCCTGTGTCAGGCCGCGGATTTTTTCTGCAAGTCCGCAGGTCGATACCGTAATATTTCTCTGGCTGATATGCAGGCCATTTTCGTCGGATAAAAGCCGGATAAAGCGAAGCAGATGATCGTAGTTATCCAGCGGCTCCCCGGTTCCCATGACCACAAGGTGTGAAACGCGCTCCCCGGTCAGCCGCTGGATGGCATAGACCTGGTCAAGCATTTCAGAAGGGAGAAGATTTCTCGTAAGTCCCCCGATGGTCGAAGCGCAAAAGCGGCAGCCCATCCGGCAGCCAACCTGAGAGGAGATACAGACGGAATTTCCAAAATGATAGCGCATCAATACGCTTTCAATCACATTGCCATCGGAAAGTTCAAACAGATATTTCTCTGTTCCATCCACTGCTGAGACACGGCGTTCCACCAGCGTATGCGAAGTGTATGTATACTCCTTGGCCAGCTTTTCCCGAAAGGTCTTCGGCAGATTCGTCATCTCATCATAATTGCGTGCCAGCTTCTGATGCATCCACTGATAAAGCTGTTTCGCGCGAAATGTTTTTTCTCCAGACGCAATCACTTCCGCCGTAAGCTCCTCTAAGGTCAGGGACTTGATGTCTGTTTTCGTTTCCTGCGCCGCTGTCTCTGAACCGACCGTTTCCGCCGCAGCCGCACCGGTCTTCTCTTTCATCGCTCAATTCCTCCCAAGCCGCGCGATAAAGAATCCGTCGGACTGATGGACTCCCGGCAAAAGCTGGATATATCCTCCGGCAGTCGTACGGCTTTTCAATTCATCACAAATATAAGAATCAATGCTCTCCAGATGGAATGGAAAATTCTCCAGAAACCATTTCATATTATACTGATTCTCATCCGCCCCTACCGTACAGGTGCTGTAAATCAGCGTCCCGCCCGGACGGACATAATTCTGCACATTCTGCAGAATCCGTCTCTGCAGCCGGATGATATCCTGCTGCTGTTTTTCCGACATTTTGTACTTGATATCCTGTTTTTTCCGGATCACGCCGAGACCAGAGCAGGGGACATCCGCCAATACAATATCCGCTTTTCCCCTGGACTCCTCATCCATCACCGTTGCGTCCATCCGCATCGCACGAATGTTGATGGCCTCTGTGCGCTCGATGTTTTCCTGCATCATCTGCACCTTGCGCTCGGAAATATCGCGCGCTTCCACATAGCCGCTGCCCATCAGCTTATCTGCGATATGCAGGCTTTTGCCCCCGGGAGCCGCACAGACATCGATGCAGTAATCTCCCCAGTTTGGCGCAGCAATCTCCGCCACAAGCATGGAACTGATATCCTGCACCTGAATCCAGCCCTTACGGAATGCGGAAACCGCCCCGATATAATTGTAATCTGAGATTTCCAGCGCGTAATCCAGATAAGGATGCTGCTTTACCGTGATGTTCTGCGCCGTGAGCTCCTGAATGATCTCCTCTTTGGACGCCTTTGCCAGATTGCAGCGCACGATTGTGCCTCTCGTCACATGAGAATCCCGACACATGATCTCCGTCGTCTCATATCCAAACTGCGTCATCCATTTGTTGATCATCCAGATTGGAAACGAATATTTCACCGACAGATAACGCATGGGTTCCCGCTGAGGATCCGGATAGCGAACCTGAGACAGACGGCGCGCAGTATTGCGCAATACACCGTTCACAAAGCCTTTCAGATTATAAAAACCTCTTTTCTGTGCCAGCCGAACCGCTTCATTACACACCGCGGAATCCGGCACGCTGTCCATATACTTGAGCTGATACACCGACATCCGCAGCAAATTGCGGATCAGCGGCTTCATATTATAAACGGGCACATTGGAAAACTGCTCGATAATATAATCGATCTGGATCATATGCTCCAGTGTGCCCTCTACGACTCTCGTGATAAACGCGCGGTCCCGCTTTTCCAGATACTGATATTTCTCCAGTGTCTCCCGCAGAACCACATGGCTGTAGGCCTCTTCCTCGGTGATCTCCATCAGCATGCCGAGGCATATCTCACGAATGTTTACCGGTTTCGTCATCTGCGTCGTCTCCCTCCTGACAGAAGCACCAGCCGCAGCAGCTGCAGCAAAGAAGCCGCCAGACTGGCTACATACGTCAACGCCGCCGCTCCGAGCACTTTTCGGCCGACGGCAAGCTCCTGGTCTCCCAGAACATGTGTATCCTCAAGAATCCGCAGGGCACGGGAGGATGCGTTAAATTCTACCGGCAGTGTCACAAGCTGAAACAGTACCGCCAGCGTAAACAATACAATTCCCGCCGTGATCAGCGGCTGAAAGGATAGAATCCACCCAAACAGGAAGATCGGCCACCCCAGCGAGGAGCCAAAATTCGCCACCGGTACCAGAGAGCTGCGAAACGCCAGCGGAGCATACCCCACCTGATCCTGCACCGCGTGTCCGCACTCATGCGCCGCCACACAGACCGCCGCCACCGAATTTGAACCGTAGGTACTGTTTGAAAGCCGCAGCGTCTTTGTGCGCGGATCATAATGATCCGTCAGTTCGCCGGATACCCGCTCAATCCGCACATCATAAAGTCCGGCGCTCTGCAGCACCTTCTGTGCCGCCATCGCTCCGGTCAGATTGTGCATACTGCGCACGCTGTCATATTTCCGGAAGGTATTCTTCACATGAGCGGACGCTGCCAGGGAAAGTACCAGACCAATAATTACCAGCAGATACGTCCAGTCAAAGCCATAATATCCATAATACATTGAGCACTCCTCCGATATTTAAAAAAGGTTAATAAAGCCGCCAGAATCCCGGCGGCCATATGCTTATGATACATTATCCTGAGGAAGCGGCGGCGCCTGATATAATTTTCGCTCTACCTGTCGACGCTTTTTGTCAATCAATTTCAGAGTTTCTTTTGCTCCCTCTTCTTTGGCAACTTCTTCAATATCTTCCAGCAAAGTCAGTTGGTCAAACAAATAACCATTATATTCTTTTTCGTTTGTCGGCATATTGTTGCCCTCCTCTCCTGATTTTATCCACCTTTTTCATTCCACATTGCAGCTGTTATGAACAGCAGATCCTTAATCCAGGCTTTGGTTATGAACAACCACTTCACATCCAGAATATCACACCGCATGGATTATTGCAAATCTTTTTATAGATTCTCCCCGGTTTTAACCGGATAGCCGCGCAGAAATGCATCAATAGACATCCTTTTTTTTCCTTCCGGCTGTAGTTCTGAAATCGAAAGGATACCATCTCCGGTCTGTACATGAAGCGCATTTTTTGTAACCGCACATACGACACCGCAGGTATCCTGATTTTGCGCCGCAAACGAAACCTGCGCCGAGCCTGCCGCAGCCTGTGGCTGATCTTCTGCCGTCTTCCGCTGATCTTCCTCGGGCTGCGAATATCCTTCAGCGGTCTGGTGTCGTTCTTCCACGACCTCCGCCTTCCAGATTTTCAACAGCTTCCCGTGAAATCTGGTCCAGGCGCCCGGCCATGGGTCCAGGCCGCGGATCCGGCACTCGATCGCGTGCGCACTCATGCTCCAGTCGATACGGCCATCCTCTTTTTTCAGCATCGCCGCGTAAGGCGTTGGACTGACTTCCGGCTGTTTTTCAAAGCCGGCGGTCCCATTTTCGAGAGCCTCCAGCGTCTCCAGAAGCAATCCGGCTCCGGTCACACTTAACTTGTCAAACAGGCTCCCGCCTGTCTCATTTTTATCCAGCTCCACCGTTTTTCGCAAAATCATATCCCCGGTATCGAGTCCGGCATCCATGCGCATCGTGGTCACCCCGGACTCCTTTTCCCCATTGATCACCGCCCACTGGATCGGCGCGGCGCCGCGGTATTTCGGAAGCAGCGATGCGTGGACATTGATACAGCCGTATTCCGGCAGATCAAGGATTGCCTGGGGTATGATCTGCCCGAACGCCACCACCACAATCACATCCGGACGCAGCTCCGTCAAAAGAGCAAGCCACTGCGGCTCCCGGATTTTTACCGGCTGGTACACCGGAATCCCGGCCTCCACTGCCGCCGCTTTTACCGGAGACATCTGAAGTGCTCCGCTGCGGCCTTTCGGTTTATCCGGCTGGGAAAAAACGGCCTGTACCTGATATTTTTCTGACGCGATCAGTGCCTTTAGTGTACCCACCGCAAAATCAGGTGTTCCCATAAAGACTACATTTTTCAGCATACCATTCTCACTCTTCTTCCTCGTCGGTCACCTCAAACAGGTCACCCTCCACCTTTTCGACATACATGATTCCCTGCAGATGGTCACACTCATGGCAGATTGCGCGCGCCAGAAGGCCTCTGCCCTCCACTTCAAACTCCTTCATATCCTCATCAAATGCCTTTACCTTTACATATTCCGGACGCGTCACCATACCCGCCTGCCCCGGCAGACTCAGACAGCCCTCCTGACCGGTCTGCTCTCCGGAGGTCTCCAGAATCTCCGGATTGATCATGACAAGCGGACCGTCTCCGCAGCCGATTCCCGGCTCGGCGTCTTCTCCCTCTGCGTCTCCGATATCAATCACCACGATCTGTTTGAGAATCCCCACCTGTGGCGCGGCCAGTCCGACGCCGTTCGCCTCATACATGGTATCCAGCATGTCCCGGATCAGCAGTTTGGTGCGCGGGCTCACAAACTGCACTGGACGGCAAGCCTTTGCCAGTTTCTCATCTCCGTAAATTCTAATCTGTCTCAAAGCCATTGTTTTAATCCTGCCTTTCAAAATTTATCATAATATCATGAAAGCCGCTGTTCATCTCAATATACTGCTCCATGTAATTTTTCATCGATGTCAGGGCTTTGGAATCCTTGTGCCTGATATAAAAAACCATTCGGTAGGTATCCTTCATCTTCGCGATTGCTTCGTCCGCAGGTCCCATCACGACCGCATGATACTTTTCCGCCAGCTGACCGGCAAAACGCGCCAGATAACCGGCCGCGGCGGCCAGGCGCTCCTGATCCGGCGAAGCACAGTGCACCGACATCAGGCTGCCCGACGGCGGGTACCCCGAAAGAGCGCGGTAACTCATCTCCTGTTCGTAAAACGGCTCATAGGTCTGCGCCGCTGAACAGGTGATCGCATAGTGTTCCGGCATGTAGGTCTGAATCACTACCTCACCCGGAATCTTCCCGCGTCCGGCTCTGCCCGCCGCCTGCGTCAGCAGCTGATACGTACGCTCCGCGGCCCGAAAATCACTGATATTCAGCGACAGATCCGCAGCAAGCGCACCAACCAGCGCCACCTGTGGGAAATCATGTCCCTTCACAATCATCTGCGTACCAATCAGAATATCCGCCTCGTGGGCACCAAACGCCCGCAAAATCTCCGCGTGCCCATCCTTTCCCCTCGTTGTATCTGCGTCCATCCGCAGAATCCGCACCCCGGGGAATGCGGCAGCCACCACAGCCTCAATCTGCTGCGTTCCCGCCTTGAATCCGCCGATAAACGGCGAACCGCAGACCGGACATTTTTTCACTGCCCGTTCGGTATAGCCGCAGTAATGGCAGACCAGCCGTCCTCCCTGATGAAGCGAAAGGGACACGTCGCAGTGCGGACATTTCATCACGTGGCCGCACGAACGGCAGGAAACAAACCCCGCATACCCCCGGCGGTTGAGAAACAGCATACACTGCTGCCCCTGCTCCAGGTGCAAACGGATTTTTTCAAGCAATGTGCGGCTTAAAATCGAGCTGTTCCCTTCCCGCAGCTCCCTGCGCATATCCACGATGGTCACATCCGCGAGCTGCCCGCCCGTCGGGCGATGATTCATCGTAAGCAGGGTACTCTTTCCATGTTTTGCCGCATAATACGATTCCAGAGAAGGGGTCGCAGAGCCCAGCACCAGAATGGCTCCCTCCAGAGCCGCTCGTTTGCGCGCAACCTCCCGCGCGTCATAGCGCGGCGTCGTCTCACTCTTATAAGAAGGCTCATGCTCCTCATCAATAATGATCAGCCCCAGGCGCTCAAACGGCGTAAACAATGCGGAGCGCGGCCCGATCATCACATCGATCTCGCCCTCCTTCGCCCGCTCAAACTGATCATACCGTTCGGCCTGCGAAAGCCGCGAATGTAAAATCGAAATCCGGTCGCCAAACGCGTGATAAAAGCGGACGACATTCTGATACGTCAGAGAAATCTCCGGAATCAGCAGAATCGCCTGCTTTCCCTGCCGCAATGTCTCCGCGATCAGCTCCATATAGACCGCTGTCTTGCCGCTGCCGGTCGCGCCATGAATCAGGAACTCCGTGCCAGCGACCGTATTCGTTCCAGGCCGGGAAACATTTCCCTTACACTGAGACATGGATTCTGTATGTCGTTTGGTTCCACGCAGAGACGCACAAATCGTGTCCACCGCATTTTGCTGTTCCCTCGTCAAAGTAAAACCTGTGACTGATTGGGAATTCTCCCCAGGTAAATTCGCCTGCTCACTTCCATTTTCCGCATTCACCTGCATTTTCAACTGCTCTAATACTGCTGGTGTACGATATACCTGCTCCGACTCGCAGCGGATGATCCCCATCTGTTCCATCGCACGCAGCACCGGCTGCGTGATGCGCAGGGTCCCCGTCGCGACCTCCTGCGGAAGCACCGGCTCTGAAAGCAGCGCCTCTAAAAGCCGCGCCCGCGCTGTCTGATGCTTTTTTCGCAATTCCTCCAGCTGCTTCTTTGCTGCTTCCATATCGATCGCCAGGCGGACACTCTTTTTCTTTTTCGCGGCAGCCTTATCCCGAAACGGAAGCACCGTGCGCAGCGCCTGCACGGTCGTCGAGCCATAATAATCGCGCATCCAGAGCGCCAGCGTAATCAGCTTCGACTGCGCTCCGCCGAGCTCCGTCACGCACCTGACAATTGTCTTCATCTTTTCCGGAGGACACGAAAGAGCTGTCGAAATGCGGAGTACATATCCTTTTTTCAGCCGGTTTCCGTTTCCGAATGGAAGCTCCACCACGTCTCCCGGCTCCAGAATGCCCACCAGCTCCGGGGGAATCCGATACTGAAATGTCTGATCCAATTTGCTGTGTGAGATATCAATCATGATATCCGCGTACAAATCCATATCCTTTCCTCTCCGTGCATCCTGTCCAAAAAACATCCAAATAACGCTTCCGCCCCGGTGTATCGACACGCAAGTTACATTCCGGCATTTTTTTCATCCTCTGCCAGAATTTCGCGGATCAGCACCCGCTCATCCATCGGGTACTGCACACCGCAGATCTCCTGGTAGTCCTCATGTCCTTTGCCCGCCAGAACAATGATATCGCCCGGCTCTCCATGGTGAATGGCCCAGGCAATCGCTTCCCTGCGGTCGGTAATCTTCACATACGTTCCATCCGTCTTCCTGATGCCACTCACAATATCCTCGATAATCGCCTCCGGCTCCTCAAAACGCGGATTATCCGACGTGATCACCGTCAGATCCGCAAGCCTTCCGGAAACTTCCCCCATCTCATAGCGGCGAAGCTTCGAGCGGTTTCCCCCGCAGCCAAATACACTGATCAGGCGGTGCGGATGATATTCGCGCAGCGTCTCCAGAAGGCTCTGGAGCGCCATCGCGTTGTGCGCATAATCAATCATCAGCGTGAACGTATCGGAAACCTTTACCAGCTCCACACGCCCCTTCACCTTTGCCACCTTCAGTGCTTTCTGAATGTCTTCGATCCCCACCCTGAAATGACGGCAGATCGCAATCGCTGTCAGAGAATTATATACACTAAACTTACCTGGAATGTCAATCTCAACATCAAAAGAAGTCCGATCGGCCGCTCCGGAAGAACTCTCATTTTTCCACGAAACCGTATACGAAATCCCCAGGTACCCCGGCCGCGATACCAGATCCAGATTCTCTGCACGCACATCCGCCTGTTCCGACAGGCCAAAGGTCTCCACCTCACAGGTGTGCCCTTTCAGAATCTCCTCCAGATGGGCATCATCCGCATTCAGAATCCCATACCTGCACTGTTGAAACAGTCGGCTTTTACACTCCAGGTAATCCTCAAAGCTTTCATGCTCCGCCGGTCCGATATGATCCGGCTCGATATTTGTAAAAATACCAATTTCAAACGGAATCCCCGCCGTGCGCTCCAGCATCAGCCCCTGCGAAGAGACCTCCATCACCACCACCTGGCAGCCCGCGTCCGCCATGCGGCGGAAATATTCCTGGATCGTGTAAGACTCCGGCGTCGTATTGTGCGCCGGGATCTTCTCATCGCCGATAATCGCCTCAATCGTCCCGATCAGGCCAACCTTATACCCGGCCGACTCCAGAATCGACTTTACCATATAAGTCGTCGTCGTCTTGCCCTTCGTCCCGGTCACACCGATAATGCGCATCTCATTCGCCGGATAGCCAAAAAACGCCGCCGACATCAGAGCCATCGCATAGCGCGTATCCGCCACCCGGATCACCGTCACATCCTCCGGCGCCTCCACTGCATCCTGCACGATCAGCACCTTCGCGCCCTTCACCACCACATCCGGCACATACTTATGTCCGTCCGTCACCGCTCCCTTTATACAAAAAAACAGAGAACCCTCCTCGACCTTCCGCGAATCATTTACCAGTTTCTTCACATCCGTATCAACTGTTCCCTGCAAACATCTATACTCTATCTGCTCCAGCAGTTTTTCCAGCTTCATCTCATCGGTTCTCCTTTGTCAATTCTTTCCTTATATAAATATGAAACAGTGGCGGGCACAGTCACCTGCCGCTGATTCCAAACGGTTCAGAACCGCTCCGTTGCACAGCCTGGTCTCAGCTTCGCTTCGGTCGGTGCTAAACGCGTGCCACTGGCACGCAGCACCTTTTCATTTTGATGCTGTTCTGAACGGTTAAAAACATTTTACCACGATAGGGGGAGTTGGACAAGAAGGAAATCGTAACAGAACCCTTCAAAATGGCAGAAGCCTGATTGTAAACGTCTGGAACAAATCTTTTCGGGAAAACTTCATCTTTAGAAGTGTATCAGGTTTTCAAATCAGTACAATGAAGTCCATGTATTTCCATTACAGGAAGAGTTTCGCATAACCTGTAATCAGATTGACGCATGCCGCCGCAGGTCTACGCTGCGGCAAGACTTTTCTGATCTGCGATTCGCGTATCAGATGATGCAAAATGCATAAGTGATTCATAGCAGCAGCTCAACTATAGAAATGGGAGATAACAGATGGCATGAAAATCTATTGGGACGGAAAAAGCAAAAATATCATCGGAACCAAACTGCGGGAATTGCGAAACAAAGAAGGTATTTCCCAAAAGTCGCTGGCCGCAAGGCTGCAGACAGAAGGAGCCGAATTCAACGAGCTGACGATTCTGCGAATCGAAAAAGGCGATCGTTTCGTCAGCGACATGGAGGTCAAAGCACTGGCAAACCATTTCCATGTATCTGCCGATTATCTTTTAGGACTCACAAATGAAAAAGGAAAGGACATTACAGAATGAACGATTCAGAAAAACGTCTCGGAGACATGATTAAAACGGCGCGCAAGGAACATCACTGGACTCAAAACCAGTTCGCCGAACAGCTCGGCGTATCCGCATTCTACGTAAGAAACCTGGAATGCGGAAAATGTGTGCCAAGCCTCGCTGTATTCTGTAAAGCAATGCGCATGCTCAATCTTTCCGCGGATGATTATGTCTATCCGGAAAGAACGGCAAATGCGGAAGTATAAGGGCCAAACGGACGGCATCCCATCCAAAACCGAATTGGATAGACTTATGGCGATGGTGTCTCAGGTGCAGCTGCCAGATCCCATCCAAAACCGGATGGGATAGACCCTCGCCGGGTGGCCCTCACGAAAAATGGACAGGATCCGTCCTCGCCTCTGCTATCGCTCCCCTGTCAAAAAAGCTTCCGCGGTCATGCGAATTCCCTGCGCCATCCCCTGCACCCAGCACTCCCTGCATTTCTGTTCTGTGATTTTCCCCGAATACTCCTTATAAGCATCAAACAAATCCGCTGCCCCGACCGAAAGCTGCTCGCGCAATTCCACTTCCGCCGTATCACGCAATTCCTGCGTATCCTCGTATTCATTCGTCTGCGAAAAACAACCCTCTCCTGATACGAATCTCTCATCAAAAAGCCATCCCAGGTCTGAATTCCTATTATACGCCATTTCCGGTCTCCTCGCTTTCTATGTATCAACCAATCCCCAACAAGTTTTCCATCATTCCAGCAGGATTGATTATACACAAAGACAGGTTCCTTGTCATCCAAGTTGTACTTGGATAGCCTCCTCATGCAGATTCTCGCCGATCACGATCAGAACCTCCTGCCCTGCCTGGATTGGACTGAGCGTGACCTCACTGCGGGTCGCGTTCAGCTGCACCCATGTGTCCTCCCTGGCATCCGCCTCCCCAGGCACGCGCAAAAATCCTTTTATGCGAAACACATTTCCGCAGGCTTCGTCCATAAATATTCGGCCGACCGCTGAGCGCAGTTCCTCCTCAGACATACGCACATTCATAAAATATACCGAGGAAAAAAGCTCATCCTCCGCGCTTCTTTTCTGAAAACTCTCATTCCGATATCCGCAGGAAAGGATTCTTTCAAAGTCTGATTCTGTAAACAGATTCCAGTCACCCGTTATCACATCAGAGCCAAGCCGGCAACCGCACTGCGCCGTATCTATCGCCTCAAAGCCAAGCAGGCTGCCACATTTCGCCATCTCCATTGCCTCAGAACCAAGCTGGCGGTCACATTTCGCCATCTCCATCGCCTCAAAGCCAAACCGACGGCTACACCGCGCAGCCCCCAGCGCACGATTCAGATGTCGTATTGTCTCCGCAATCTCTGTTTCCGAAGCATCCTGACTCTTACTCATCACCACACAGCCCGCGTCAGCCACCTCCGACGCCAAAAGATACTCCGCCTCTTCCGACAAATCCTCTTCCAGCTTCGCATCTACAATTGCAATCACATTTCCGATCTCATACCACTGCTCCAGCGGGTCCTCATGAAGCACATCAAAAAACTCATCCACATCATAAATCCCGGATGGCTCCACCAGTACACGGTCATAGCCGCACATCCCCATCGCAATCAGCTTCGACTGAAAGCGGCGGCGATGGCAGTCCCGGTGACAGCCCCCGGCCACCATCTCCAGCTCACAGTGATCTCCCATCAGATCCTGCAGCAGCATCATATCCACATTCACCGCACCATAATCATTCTCCAGAATGCCGATATTCATCCCTTTTCGTATCAGGAAGTCTGCATATTTCTTCAGAAACGTCGTCTTGCCCGCGCCCAAAAATCCTGTAATCAGATCAATTTTTATCATATCGTCTTTCCACCGCCTTGTATTCCATCATTCTGCTCTTCCTCTTCTTATCTGTCTTTTCTACCTTGTCGTATTCACTCCTCCAGCACCTTCTTATAAGGAGCGACCATCCCTTCCGTCATCTGTTTTCCCGCTTTAGCGCGCAGCTTCGGATTGTTCATCAAAGCACCCACCAGCATCATCAGAAGAATCTGCCCCTTCTTCTTCTGCGGAAAATCATAAATGCCATTCTTTTTATAAAACTGGTGGTCCGCTTTCATAAAGCCACGCATGACATAAATCAGATCGCGGAATATTTTCATGCCGCCCACACCGTAAAAGTTCTGTGGCTGGACATACGCGTGGCGCAGCGCGTAAAGCAGCCGCGCATTCATCTTACGGATTTCTTCTGAATTCGTAGCCATACCGCAGAGGAAATTGTACCCCACCTCGCAGCGCGCCTCAATCACCATGCGCAGATTTTCCTCCGCTTCCAGGTTACCGGCAATCAGATACCCCATCGGCATCCCCATCGTAACCGTGCGATGCCCATTGCAGAACTGCCGGTCATCATACAGCTTAAAGCGCGGCCCCATCGAATGATCCTGAATCGTAAACGCATAAAGAATCGCATCCGCACTCTGAATCTGCTCCCGCAGCATATCGGCAAATCCATCCTTATAAATACAGGTGCCATCCGCCGCACAGTGGAAACAGCTGATGCACCCTCCCTGAAACGGGAACTCCTCTATATTCATCACACGGACAGGATACGGGCAGACCGACTGAAACTCAGCGATCATTGCAGAGAGCTCTGTATCACCCGGTCTTATAGAGGCTACAATCACGATATCCTTCCCTCCGGTTCCTGTTTTTCTCCCCGTCTTTCCCTTTCCTGTTTTCGTTTTCCTTTTTATTGCTGGTTTCTTTGTTATTGCTGGTTTCATTGTCCCTGGTTCGTCCTGTCCTTCTGCGGTTTTTGTCTTCATCTGCCAGGAAGCTTCCGCACTTTTCTTCTCAACATCTCCATCTGAAATCCGGTCTTCCGGCTCATCTATCATCCGGACGTTATTTGTATATGCATTTACAACGGCAGCATTCTGCTCTTCTCCCGATAAAGCAGAACTTCCCATCGTTTTTTCCGAAATAGCAGGAACCGAAGCAGGCTCATAAAGATCATGTCGCACGCAATACTCCACATACCTCCAGAACTTTCTCGCATCCCGCTGCCCCTGTTTTGTCGGCAGATCTTCCATATCCGCCGACAATCCCTTAATGTATTTAAGACCGAAGTCCGCACAGTTGTCCTGGATAAAACGATGCGCTGTCACATCAAAAAAGTGTTTGGAAGTCGTAATCTGCGTCGCAAACTTTCCAGAGACATCGCATCCGCTCTCCTTCATTAATCGGATAAAACGATGCAGCTGCGCCGGAGCCAGAAACGTATACACCGGATAGCAAAACACAATCAAATCTGCCCACTCCAGAGCTTTCACTGCCGATGACATATCCTTTTCAAAAGAACGAATTTTCTGGCCAACATCCAGTATTTCATATGAATGCTCCGGATATTGTTTCTGTATGTACAGGCAGGTGTGTAGGGTAACGCTGTTTTTTCCCTTTGGGGAACCATTTAAAATCAGTGTTTTCATAACTTCTCCTCTCTTAACCAAATTTATTTGTGTATTTTTATGTATTTCTCTTGACTTTTTGTGTAATCTTGTGTATTGTATCTTCATAAGGAGGTAAACATGAAGCCAAGAGACATCGCACTAAAAGAACTTAAGTCTTCCGGATATATCTTCAAGCGGAGTGGTGGAAACCACGACATATTTTACAATGCCGAATACAATAGCACGATTCCATTGAAAAGACACGACTTCAATGAAAATGATCTTCGATATATCCGCAGGGAAATCAAACAAAATCAAAACAAGTAAGGTTGGAAGCGCCTGCTCCCTCCTTCCGAAAGGAGAACGCCATGAAATATATTTACACAGCTATTCTTGTTCCGGAAAAAGACGGATCTGGCTTCTTTGCCAGAGTTCCCGATCTTCCCGGTTGCATCACCACCGGAAAAGACTTCGCTGACGCGATCGAACAGATCACTGATGCTGCGTCTATCTGGCTCGTTGATGCAGAAGATGATCACCCCGAAGATATTAACCCGCCGTCACCACAATGTGACATCGAACGCCCAGACAACGCTGTCCTTACCCTGATTCAGATTGACTCCCTCGCGTACCGCGCCGCGATTGATACGCGAGCTGTCCGAAAGAATGTCTCCCTTCCTGCATGGATGGCCGCTCTTGCTGATAAGCGTGGAATCAACTGCTCCCAGGTGCTGCAGGAAGGTCTGATGGAAAAGTTTGCTTAATCTCTTGGTTCTGGGCGGTCGTTTGATCGCCCTGTTTTTCTCCATTGTTTTCTCCCCCACATCCGTCCGTGGTGTATAATATCTGTTTTCGGTCCCGTTCTCCGCCCTTCTCATATCACCCAGTAGTTTCAAGTCATACCCCTGCAGGGCAACAACAGTTCTCGCCGTAGCTAATATTGTTACAGTATCGTTTCAGGTCATGCTCCCGCAGGGGCAATAATAACTTGATGTGAGCGGCTTCGATACGTCAAACGTGTTTCAAGTCATGCCCCCGCAGGGGCAACAACATTGCCGCTTAACTGTACAAGGAGCGAATTCCAAGTTTCAAGTCATGCCCCCGCAGGGGCAACAACAAGAAATCAAGCCGGGCATGGTAATCCATTGCCTGTTTCAAGTCATGCCCCCGCAGGGGCAACAACCTCGATTACAACAAATTATGAGGCAACCGGATTGTTTCAAGTCATGCCCCCGCAGGGGCAACAACAAAGCGGCGTAAAATATTCTGGGACTTAAACCCGGGTTTCAAGTCATGCCCCCGCAGGGGCAACAACTAGATCGCCGCAGACAGTACCGCGCAGATCACGCCGTTTCAAGTCATGCCCCCGCAGGGGCAACAACCAGTTCCGACAGATCAAAGTATGTCTCGTAAGCGGTTTCAAGTCATGCCCCCGCAGGGGCAACAACACCTTACTTTTGCAATAAGCATATCCTTCTTTAGTTTCAAGTCATGCCCCCGCAGGGGCAACAACGATTATCGCTGGTGCATGGTGGATGGACGGCATGTTTCAAGTCATGCCCCCGCAGGGGCAACAACAACTGCGGGTGTCATCGACGCTTACGACATTATTGTTTCAAGTCATGCCCCCGCAGGGGCAACAACCGGTCAACGCGCATCTGCCTTATGACCTGAAATTAAGTTTCAAGTCATGCCCCCGCAGGGGCAACAACAGAGAATGTGCGGTATTTCCGCCGTCTTGGAACGTTTCAAGTCATGCCCCCGCAGGGGCAACAACGCCGCCTCGTTAATCTTATCAATCACAGGCAGATGTTTCAAGTCATGCCCCCGCAGGGGCAACAACTGAATCTGTGATGAATGGATCTGTGGCTATGGCAGTTTCAAGTCATGCCCCCGCAGGGGCAACAACTGACGCCTGGCCTACACTATTGAGCCGATCTTCCAGTTTCAAGTCATGCCCCCGCAGGGGCAACAACGGGCGGCTGACGGAGCGCAAGAATAATTTTGATGTTTCAAGTCATACCCCCGCAGGGGCAACAACGCTTCTCTGGCTCAGCTTTTGGCAAATCTCCAATGTTTCAAGTCATGCCCCCGCAGGGGCAACAACAGACCACATAGATGTATCAAAGCAGTTATATCCAGTTTCAAGTCATGCCCCCGCAGGGGCAACAACAGACTTACCAGAGCTAAGTAAAAATTGTGTAATGGGTTTCAAGTCATGCCCCCGCAGGGGCAACAACCTGCCAGCTCTTGATATTTGTTCCCTGTCATATGTTTCAAGTCATGCCCCCGCAGGGGCAACAACACGATGTACCCTGTACATTCGACTGGTTTCCGTAGTTTCAAGTCATGCCCCCGCAGGGGCAACAACCGTTTTCCCCAGCAATGATCGCAAAAGGACATCTGTTTCAAGTCATGCCCCCGCAGGGGCAACAACCCACATTTATTTATATTCCGACAGCGAAATGTCCGTTTCAAGTCATGCCCCCGCAGGGGCAACAACGCTGCTTCCCTCTCTCACGCGTACTGAACGCCTGTTTCAAGTCATGCCCCCGCAGGGGCAACAACAATATCCAATCTGGTACATCATCAATTGAAGATTGGTTTCAAGTCATGCCCCCGCAGGGGCAACAACATGATCTGTGCAGCATCCTTGCCAAGGCCGTTCAGGGTTTCAAGTCATGCCCCCGCAGGGGCAACAACGAATAAGGACAAGGACTTTTCCTGGATGAAGGCGGTTTCAAGTCATGCCCCCGCAGGGGCAACAACCGGATCTGGTGAAGGAAAAGCGGATTGACGGGATGTTTCAAGTCATGCCCCCGCAGGGGCAACAACTGCAATTATTGCCAAAAATCTCCACAATTTTTATGCAATAACTACAGTTAAATATATTGCTTATATAATTTACACGGCCAGATAACTATCAATTATGATAAATACGAGAACCAGAAATTACATAATATTAAAATTTATCTGCGCGAACCTCTTAGGTTTTTCCACTTGATTATGGTTCGCGCTTTTTCTCCTCATAGCATAATTACGCCATCCTGCTCATACCGCAATCCTTTTCCAATCGATTCTATTTTAGGACGCCAATTACTTCCCAGACGGTATAATCGCACAGAATCTTTCTCTTCGTTGATTGTCTGCTGTATTTGTGCTTTTAGAGCTACCAATTGTGCAGGATCAACAATTAATTCAAAAACTGAATTCTGTACCCGGCAGCCATAAGACTCGCATATCTTCGCCACCTTGCGCAAACGTTTTGCCCCTGCTGCGTCCGTTGTGTCAACATCATACGAAAGCACAATCATCATAAGTGGTTACCTCCAGTTAAAAGGCGGATATTCATCCAATTCTCCTCTTATCACACGAGCAAAAAGCATTGCCTGTGCATGGGGAATCATCCCTATTGGCATCGTTTCCTCCAAAAAAAGATGCTGTATTTCTTCCTGTTTTCTTCTTTGCCATGCAGTCAGAACTATTTTCCTCCCATCTTCGCTCAATAATACAGGCGGATTCAGCTGTAAAAAACTTCTTTCCGAAACCTGTCCACGATTGATAAGAGCAATTGCTAATCTATCGCAAAGAGGTGCCCGCAACTCTTCCATCAGGTCTAGCGCTAACGCCGGCCGTCCCGGTCGAAGTGTATGCAAAAAACCTGCTGCCGGATCCAGCCCCACTCCTTCGAGTGCAGACTGTACGTCATTTTTCAGCAAAGTATATAAAAAGGAGAGCAATGCATTTACCGGATCTTCCGGCGGGCGACGGTTTCGACTGGAAAATGTCAGGGTCTGACTTTTCAGCGCAGCGGGAAAAGCAGCGAAATAAGCTGCTGCTGCCGCACCTTCCAGTCCCCTCATAGAATCAACCGTGGCACACTCTTTCAATTGTGCCGAAATACCCGTGATTTTATTTATCGCACTTGAAAACTCTGCTTCGCCTTCTTTATGCTCACGCCGCATTCGCTGAAGGAAAACCTTTTCGGAAGATAATTTTCCCAACAGAAAACTACGGGCATACCGAGTTCTCTGATTGCAATCCTCCAGAGCGGCATATTGTCTGCGCCTCAATAGTACATTTCCATGTACTGGTCCCTGAATTCTCCCATAAAACTTTCCGTATTCTGAGAAAAAACACAAAGATATTCCACGCTCACCACAAAAAGATATCAGAGGAGTTGACACCGACACATTTCCAAAACAATAAATAGAATCTATTGTATTTGCAGGCACACGGACTTTCTCTTCTCCCCCTACTTTGACAGCAATATTTTCATTCTGGAGTGCCAGATACGTTTCTGGCGTCAAAATATAAAGAGTATTTTTCAGTTGCTTCATCGCTCTTCCTCCGCAAGGGCCATATCCCACAGAGACTGGCAGTATTTCTTTGCGCTGTGTTTCCACCTTGGCTGACAGGCGGGAAGTATAGAGCATCTTTTACATTTCGCGCTGTATTTTTCTACAGGAATCGTTTCCTGTGACAGCAGTTCCCGTATCTTTTTCGCAGTCTCTATCGTTTTTTGCCGTAAATTATCGGTTAACGCTACCTCATCACGTCGGTGCGCATTAATGTAAAAAATTGCGCCCTTCGGAATTGAACATCCAAACTGTTCTTCCAGACAAATTGCCTGTGCGCATAGCTGAATATGATACTCTTCTTCCTGTCTCACAGTTCCATGTTTATATTCCACCGGATAAAGCTGATACTTTCCTTCTCCATAAGGAAATACTACCCCATCCGGTGATGCATTAGCTTCAATACAATCACATTTTCCACTGACTCCGAGAGTACGTGAATAAACGCTAAGCTCATATAGAAAAATATCATTTCCCTTATGCTCCACACGGGCAGTATGTACTCGTTGGTGTTGCACACGGCCAGATGCTGTTTCTGCGTTTTCTTCCCATACCTGTTCCAATGCCAAAAGCCCACACCGTCTCGGACAATAGCCATACTGAGACAGCCACGATAAAGGAAACAATTCCTGATCATCTGAAAAATTCTGCATCTTCCGGTACCTGATTCCAGCTGATTTCTCCATACGGTGACGTTAAAAAACCGATATCTACCCCTGACGGCCTGGCATCCAGACGAATCACTGAATGATAATCTTTCCACGAGCGCGGATAATCTACTTCTGCTTTCTTCTCTACCTCTACCAGCTCAAAAAGCCGATGTGCTGGTGCACAGCCAAGCTTAGCCTGTCTCTTACGTTGATTTTCATCAGAGTCAGTGCCGGTGTGGCGGAATATCACCAATGGCGTAATAACAGCCATCTCTCCCTTGCTCGCGGAACGATCATGTTCATACATATTCAGAATCGCTTCAAAAAAGATCCTCAAATCCTTTTCATCAAATCCTGTTTCCTGTGCCAGATTGGCACTGATAAATCCGCGCGCCTCATAAAGGCCATAAGGAGTAAACTGTTTACGTCCCATCGTTCGCAGCGTATCCTCTGACTGTTCTGCCTCCCAAGCTTCATAATCAGCTGCTGTCTTCGCACCAGAAACGTCCGCCGCTTTTGCCATTCTGGTAATCGAAATATCCTGCGACTCGATCGGATCTAACGACCGAGCAAATGTCAGCTGAACCGGGCCGCGAACCTGACCTGCATTCGGTCCGGTAGACATCACCGCGCCAAAAGTACGAACATCATAAAACATACCACAGGCAGCTTTTCGTCCAGCATAAACTTCGTTTTTTCCTTTTGCGGACACTTCCACACCAGCCAGTTCTTTTGCTCTGGCAATTCCGGTATTTATATTGCTGGCACTTCGAACCAACATCTCCATGCCGTCTTCTCCATTATAAGCTGCCTGGACATAATTGCGGATACGGCGCTTGATTGCCACATCTGTGATATATCCATGCATATCCTGTGGATCCATTCTCGGCGAGTTTCCCAGATCTGGATCTCCATTAGGATTTCCATTGCGGCATTCGATGTAATACATAAATTCATAGCGATTTTCAATAGGCATAATTATTTTCCCCTCCTCATTTTTTTCTTGATGGTGTATAAATAGCTGCTCGCTGTTGATAATAACCCAACGCAAACTCCGTCTGCTGCTCCAGATTCATTGTAACAGGAATCCGAGCCTGTCCCATTCTGGTATATATTTCTCCCAACATTCTGTCATAACGAATAAAATGTTTCTTTTCCAAATCAGAAAGATAGTATTGAGAAAGCTGAGCAAGCTTACCAATAACAAGGGCCGGAGAAGAACTTGCAGCCGCATAATATTTTTCTACAACACCAACATTGACTTCTGTAGCCTCTTCCTGAATTGCCGCATATACCGCCATTAGCTGTCCGCAACAATAAGCGATCGTGCAGGATGCTGTTTCAACATCTGTTCCCATAATATTTTCATCTCCTCTCTGCCGCTGGCGCCTCACCAGCCATGCTTTTAATAATTGAAATGCTCTTAATTCCAGATGGTACGAATTTTTTTCTCTTCTCCAGAACCGGAATAATTAGCTGAACGAATACGGTACAGAGAACGTGCTGCAACCTCATCAGGCAAAGGATTTCCACTGATTATTGCATTAATAATACGTCCAGCAAGATTTGCCAAATCCTTGTTAAAATGTTCCTCCATCTCTCGTTTAGAATCACTTCCAGGTCTCAGCAGGCAATAGCACAATGCTGCTAATTTCGGAGGTTTTGTCATACCCCTTCCATTCGCACGTACCAGTTGTAAATCATCAAACCATTGATCAATGTTTTTATACAAATCTTCAAAGCTTCCCTCATACCATCCACGCACCATCATGCGACCGCCCGCACCGGACAATGGCATAATGTAATAGCGTGCAGAAAGCATGGCTGGTCTTTCACCTGTCCAGACGCTTTTCAAAAATTGTTTTGCATTTTGATGTGCACTTTTCTCTTTCTCAACAGCATTCTGCTCTTGCAAAGACGCTTCGTCGGCCTCTTCTGATTCTTCATTTTCCTCTGGTTCTTCCTCACCCCACATTCCATCCATTAAATCTCCAAATGGATCTACCTCATCCGGTATTTCACCCGCATACCAGTGTACCATCTTAGCACCGCCAAAAACAGGAGCTTTCTCGATCAGTTCATTCAAAGCAGCATTAACTGCCGTCATCCCTTCTTCTGAAACAGGCGCGTTCGCACTTTTTTTCAAGCCATAGGACTGAAAAGCGTCTTTGTCAAAGCAAAGAAATGCATCTCCGGAAGTATGTCCGCCTACACTCATAAGACCAGACACCTTGGGCACAGTCACAAGAGCCGGGGCAAGTTCCCCTGTTATCAGACACCGTGGCAATTCATCCGTTGGCGTTTCACTAAATTTCTTCCGGTATTCACTCCACCAAATACCGCAGGCCTGACTTCGTTCCGCAGGAACGCCGTCTACGACAAAACCGATTGGATCAGTTCCCTTTAGCTTGTTTTGCGAAAGAGAATCAATCATCTTATTTCTTATCTCATCCGAACGCAACGTCTGAGCGATTACCTGATATTTTGGTTCATATCTTCCTCCATCTTCCAGCATTGACAAAAAGAATTCATGTTTTGTAGGAATGTTTTTATCTTTCTTCTCATTCTCCACCATACAAAGAGGAATCTTTGCCTTTTCAATTAATGGATTACAGTATCTCGTTCCATTTGCAGCAGAACCGATATCCGGCGCATAGACAGACTCTGCTCCTTTTTCTCTGACAGTGATACCAATAAACTCACCATCCTCAGATAAGTGTATGTACCCTTTCAGTGCTTTCGGTTTAAAACCAGCCTGGGCTACCAGATTATGGCTACAGGCATATTCTGCAAGTTCACTCAGCATATATTCACCTCCTTGCCTGGTTTCAGTACCAGAGCAGAATCATAAGGAGGTACTGAAATGATTCCGTTTTCCATTCTTGCGCGATAAAGTGAAACGTCCGGTTCGGCTTTTTTCCCTACTCTCCATTGATGCAGGTTAAAAACATCGTAGACCATCAGTCCCAGATCCATACTGTCGTTTATTGGATTTTGCTCTGTGGCTCCCCATTCGTAATAAGCCGGAAACTCCCGTGTTCCCATCGATGGCTGCACAAAGTTCTGCCCCTTTTTCACCCTCCGTTCAAATTGGTTATAGAGTTGCATAGGAGTGCCTCCAAATTCTGGACGGAGCACCATTGCTGCTGTAATTCGATAACAAACATCCTTCAATACTACCGACTGCCTCTGTGTTCGCTCCTCCTCAATAAAGATACAGGATTTCCGGGGATTGCTGTTGTTATAGGAGAGCTTTTTTTCACTTCATTTCTTTTAAACGATAACTCCCGATTTTTTCGGACTAATTTGATGCGCTCTGATCCCGTT
>JAJQGP010000057.1 GCA_021200475.1 Lachnospiraceae bacterium | reverse complement strand
CTTTATTTACAACAAAAAAGAGAGGTACAAACCTCTCCAAAGTGTTTAACTGCCGCTGATGGGACTGCTATGTAAATAGGAAGGGAAACCGGTAATTTTTATGGATAAGCTCCAAAAATAGGAAAAAAATCAGTGTAAAACCCGGAGAATATGAAAAAAGTCATTGACAAAGGTGCCGAAACATATTACAATAGCTCTGTCATCAAGATTTAACAAATATGTAATAATTTTTAATAAAAATGTAGCAAGCTATTGGGAGGTACTAATTTATGAAGAAAAGGACGGTCGGAATTGCCCTTGGCATGACTACGATTTTGTGTGTCGCATCCGTGACGGGCGCTCTGGCGATGGCGAACGGCGAGACCACGGTGGTCAGTGCGGAGCTGTCAACAGAGGAGACGGAAGCTTCCGAATCCTCTGTTTCAGAGACAGAAGCAGCAGAAGCTGAGACGGCGGAAGCTGTGGTTACAGAAGCGGAGACTGCTGAGGAAGAGACTGAGACGGAGACCGAGACGGAAACTGAGACGGAAGAAGACACGGAGCCCTTGTATCTTGCGGTTGCCTATGGGGAAGAAGATGCCTGGGCACAGGTCGCGATTACGAACAGCGAGTATGTAGACACCGGTGTTATTATTCGCAGCGCTGCGGATGCAGAGAGTGAGGTTCTTGGTTACCTCTATAAAGGTACCGCTGTCTGGGTACTTGATCGAGGAGAGACCTGGACGGAGTTTTATTCTAATGGGATCACCGGATATGTGATGACAGCCTATCTGCTTTTTGATGCGGATGTGGCAGAGATTGCTGAGGTTTACGGAGCGGAAGGTGTTCGCGCGGAGTGGAACGATGTGAATATTTATACATCGGATGACGCGGCGACGGTGATTGATACGATGGATGCCGGTGAAGTGTATCAGGTTGTGAATGACTATGGTCACTGGATTGAGATTTTGTATGATGAAGATACGACGGCATTTGTTTCGAGCGAAGATGTGACAAGCGTTATGCTGTTTGAGTCTGCGACTCCGAAGGATGGCGAGCGTGTAGAACTGGTAGATATTTACGCGAAGTTTTTCGGAGAAGAGACAGAGACGGATACATATACGGAGACAGAGACAGCTGCTTCGACAAGCCAGTCTTCAGACAGTTCGTCCTCGACAGGAAGCTCTTCGTCGAGTTCGTCCTCGACAGGCAGTTCTTCGTCGAGTTCGTCCTCGACAGGCAGTTCTTCGTCGAGTTCGTCCTCGACAGGCAGTTCTTCGTCGGGTTCGTCCTCGACAGGCAGTTCCACGTCAAGTTCGTCCTCGACAGGCAGCTCCTCCTCGAGCTCTTCTTCCACGGGCAGCTCTTCGTCGGGATCGTCCTCGACAGGAAGCTCCTCGTCGAGTTCGTCTTCGGCAGGAAGCTCTTCTTCGAGCAGTTCTTCCTCTTCGTCGACAACACAGACGGAACAGACAGAGACGACAGCTACAGAACAGACGGAAACTACCGCGACAGAAGCAACTCAGACAGAGACAAGCTCCTCCTCGAGCTCTTCCTCTTCGGATGACGAAGGATATTATGACGCGGATACCGATACTTATTATGACGGAGATGGCAATGTAGTGTCGACGGCTTCTTATGAAGCGGATACGACAGAGACGGCGGCAGCGGCGTCTGCAGAGACGATATATACAGAGGCGGAAACAACCGCCTGGACAGAAGCAGAGACGGTGTACACAGAGGCGGAAACGACCGCCTGGACAGAAGCTGAGACGGTGTATACAGAAGCGCAAACTGCTGCATCGACAGAGGCAGAAACTGCGGCGGCATCTGCATCCGTCAGCACAGATGACACGACCCTTTTGGCGGCATTGATTTACTGTGAGGCAGGAAATCAGAGCTATGATGGAATGGTTGCGGTTGGCGCAGTTGTAATCAATCGTGTGAACAGCTCCTCCTTCCCGAATACGATCAGCGAAGTGATTTATCAGAGCGGCCAGTTCTCCCCGGCTTCCAGCGGCGCTCTGGCAACGGCATTGGCGAATGGTGTCCCCAGCACCTGCTATACCGCGGCAGCGGCGGCGATCGCCGGAGAGGATCCGACAGGTGGTGCGCTTTACTTTAACACCACGGCGAATAAAGGCATTCAGATAGGAGACCACTGGTTCTATTAAGACTCTATGACAACTACAGATGAAAACAGGACGGGCTGCCATTTGGCAGCCTGTCCTGTTTTTTCTGTACTTTTGAATTTTGGTATGATAAGATGAGAGAATGAAACGGTAAATACACGGATTTTGCTGGAAACAGCGGGGAGGATTTTATAAAAATGGAAGATTTTAAGAAAACCCCTTTATGGGATTCACGGCTGCCAATAGAGGTGAGGCTTGATTATCTGATTTCAGAGATGACGATGGAGGAAAAGCTCTCCTGTCTGGGGACAGGGACACCTGCGCTGCCGCGGTTTGGGATCGGCGAGCAGTTTATCGGTTCAGAAGCAGCGCATGGGGTGGAGGCGCGCCATGATCAGGGACAGAAAAGAGCGCCGGAGCCGACGACTTCGTTCCCGCAGCCGATCGGGATGAGTGCTTCCTGGGATCCGGAACTGCTCTGCGAGGCGGGAGAAGTAGTTGGTAAGGAGGCACGGGTGCTGTATCAGCGCAATCCGGTTGGCGGTCTGTTCCGGTGGGCGCCGACCGTGGATATGGAACGTGATCCGCGCTGGGGGCGAACAGAGGAAGGGTATGGGGAGGATCCATATCTGACCGGGAAAATGGCTGGTGCGTACGTGCGCGGGATGCAGGGGAACCGGGCGCGCCATACACGGACGCCGGGTGCTCCGGAGCCGATGGAGAACAGGGAAACGGGCGATGAAAGTACACCGGAGGATCTGCTGATCTCGGCCGCACTGAAGCATTTTGAGGCGAATAATGTGGAGGAGGGCAGAGGAATCAAGTCTTCCGGCCTGGATGCGGCGAATCGGCACGATTATTATTACGAGCCATTCCGCCGGGTGATTGAAGAGGCAGGAGCGACATCGCTGATGACCTCCTACAATGCTGTGAACGGTGTCACTTCGATCCTGGATCATCGTGTGAACGAGCTGATTCGCGGCAAATGGGGGCTGAGCGGACATGTAGTCAGCGACGGAGGCGCGCTGGGCATGGAGTACAATGCCCGTCATGAGACGAAATCGCACGCGGAATCGCTTGCACTTGCGCTGAAAGCAGGTGTGGACTGTATGACGGATGAGCGCGGGATGGTGGAGCAGGCAGCGCGGGAAGCGTACGCGGCCGGGATGATTACAGAGGAAGAGATCGACCGGGCGCTTCGCCATTCATTTGGGACGAAGCTTCGCCTGGGGCTGTATGACGCCTGGGATGCGAATCCATGGAACCATGTAGATGAGTCCGTCATGTGTTCGGATGTGCATAACGAAGTCAGTCTGCGCCTGGCAGAGGAATCTCTGGTTCTTCTGAAAAATGACGGAATTCTTCCGCTTGCGGAGAATGCAAAGGTTTGTGTGATCGGTCCGGTGGCGGACCAGTGGTTTCAGGACTGGTACGGCGGAGAACCGAACTGGCGGACAACGGTTCTGGATGGCGTACGAACCCTGACCGGACGTGAGACGCCGACAGAGCGGGGACTGGATCTGGTGCTGCTGCGAGTGAGCGTCGGCGGAAAAGGGCGCGATCCGCAGCAGGAAGAAACGGCAGTGCGGTATGTATGTTTTAATGAGGAAAATCTGCTCGCTGTGACTGCTGATCGTGCGCAGGCGGAGCCGATTTATATCCAGGATTGGGGCGATAACAGTATTACCTTTTTTGTGCCGCGTCTGAAAAAATATATTTGTATACGGGATGATGGGTTGCTTTCGGCAGAACAGGAGATTCCGTTTGGCTGGTTTGTTCATGAGTGTTTTCACTGGGGAGAGGGAAAGCAAATTGTGACCTGGTATGGCGCGAAGCTTGTGGTGCGCGCGGATGGTTTGCTTTCCGCGTCCAGGACTGTATATGAACATGGGATTGGCGTGCCGCAGACGGAAGCACTGGAAGGACGGGACAATCAGGAAGCCGGGAGCGGCGAGGACTTTTTTGAGGCAGAAGTGCTGGAAAACGGTATTGCGCGTGCCGCAAAGCTGGCCGCGGCCTCAGAGGCTGTGATACTGACTCTGGGAAACTGCCCGGTGATCAACGGAAAAGAGGACGCGGACCGCCCGTCCATTCAGTTCCCGCGGCAGCAGCGCGAACTGGCGCAGGCAGTTTTTGCTGTGAATCCGAATACGGTTCTGGTGCTTTACGCAAATTATCCATATGCGATGGACTGGGAGCAGGAAAACCTTCCGGCAATCTTGCAGACTGCGACGGGCAGCCAGGATTTTGGCACAGCTGTGGCAAATGCGTTGTTTGGACGCTGCGCACCGGCGGGGCGTCTGAATATGACCTGGTATACGGGCGATACGGTTTTGCCGGATAAGGATGATTATGATATCCGCAAGACCCGCCGGACGTATCGTTTTTATGATCGGAAGCCGCTGTATCCGTTTGGACATGGGCTGACCTATGGCGCATTTACTTATGAGGATTTATCGGTAAAATTGCTTCCATTGAATGAGATTGGACAGTCGGGCGTGGAAAAGATGGGCGAGGCGGCCATGTGTGCGGAAGAGACGTCAGCTGCGCCAGAGATGGAAAGAACAGCAGCCTCAGAGCTTATCGTACAGTTGAGGATTACGAATCAGGGTACCCGCACGAGCGATGAGGTGGTGCAGATTTACCTGTGTGATCCCGAAAGCCGGATTCACAAACCGATTCGCAGACTGATTGCCTTTTGCCGGGAGCACGATGTGCATCCGGGTGAGACAAGAAAAATGACTTTTACTGTGCCACGCTCCGATCTGCGCATATATGATGTGGCGCGGGCAGATTTCATCGTAGAGGAAGGCGTTTACCGCATCGAGGCGGGCGCTTCCAGCGGAGATATTCGACTGCAAAAGGAGATTTTTATCCCGGGAGACCAGGTACGGACAAGATCGAGAGGGCAGTTTGTGAGCGTCGATCACTGGGATGAGTATGAAAACCTGGTTCTGGGAAAAGGGCCGGACACCGGAAAGCAGGGCGGAAGCGAGTCCTGCAGCGCCTCCGTGAAAAACAGTGTTTCAGCAGGAATATTTTCTCAGGCTGGGCTGTCGGGACAGCAGAGCTGGGCGCGCTATGAGGGCATAGACGCGGCAGGGGAGAAGATTCACCTGTCGGTGGTGCTTGCGGTAGAAAAGGATGGTGGTTTCCGTGTGGTCAGCGGGGAGCGTGAGGCGGCTCGCTGGGACAGCAAAATGTCAGCGGAGAGAACGAAGTCCTGTGTAAACATGGATACGGGCTGCGTGGATGCGGAACCGGTAGCTGTCGGAGCGGCGTCAGCGGATGTGGAAACTGCGCATTGTGCATTTACCGACGCATTTTCCGCGGAATACTGGGGGCGGTTTACATCCGGATTTAAGACAATCTCTCTGGAACTTGTGCCGTCCGGGGACGATCTGACCTTTTATATCGAGGGAGACCTGCGGCTGGCCGGGTTTACTGTGGAAAAGTAAAGGTGAAAATAGAAACATGTATTGACAAGATTTTGAGCTCCAGTTAGAATATGGTATATTGTATACAAGAAAGGCCATTTCGCGGTTATACGAAAATTATGGGCGGGAAAATATTTGTATGCGCTGCGGATTGCGCGAATGGAGACAGGGGATTGTATGGATCAGCTGACATGGAAAGCAAGGGCGAAAATTAACCTTGGACTGGATGTGCTGCGGAAGCGCCCGGATGGGTATCACGATCTGCGCATGGTGATGCAGACCATAGATTTGTATGATGAAATCCTCCTGCGGGCGACGGAGCCTGGCACGGCCGGAGGAGGTGTGCATATCCGGCTTTGCGTAGAGGGCGGGGCCGGCCTTGTTACGGCGGATACAGACAATCTGGCGTACAGGGCGGCAGAACTTTTGATGAAGGAGTTTGATATCCGGCAGGGCCTGGATATCCGATTGATAAAAAAGATACCGGTAGCTGCCGGGCTGGCAGGCGGAAGCACGGATGCGGCGGCAGTGCTGAACGGTGTGAACCGGCTGTTTGCTCTTGGCCTTGGCGAGCGGGAATTAATGGAGCGTGGCGTGAGGATTGGGGCAGACGTTCCCTATTGCATCATGGGGGGAACCGCTCTTGCGGAAGGAATCGGTGAGCGGCTGACCCGCCTGCCGTCAGCGCCGCAGGCATATGTGTTGCTTGCAAAACCACCGATTCAGGTCTCGACAAAGTTTGTGTATTCGAGGCTGCGGCTGGACGGTGACGGTTCGAATGGAATCAAACACCCGGATATTGACGCACAGGTAAAAGCAATCCGGGATGGAGCACTTTACCGGATGACGGAGCTCATGGGGAATGTACTGGAGACGGTGACGATTCCGGCTTTTCCTGTTATTGGAGAAATTCGCGGTCAGATGATGCGCTGCGGCGCCATAGGGGCTATGATGAGCGGGAGCGGTCCGACGGTATTTGGGTTGTTTGACGATCCGGAAAAAGCCAGAGCAGCCTGCGCGGAGCTTTTAAGGGGAGAATTGGCCGGGGAGGTGTATCTCACGAATTTTTACGAGCCGGGATAAGACTTCCAGATTGTCATAGAAGGGATTCCTTGTTACTGGTCACACCTGTAGTGGTCAAGATAACGGAAATGGCTCAGGGTGCGACCTGTAACGATTCATCTGAGAGGCAGGGAAAATTGACATGATAGAGACACTACATTTGGAAATAAACGAATATCTTCCTCTCCGTGATGTCGTATTCCAGACACTGCGGCAGGCGATTCTGAGAGGGGACATTCGGCCGGGCGAGCGTCTGATGGAAATTCATCTGGCCAAAAAGCTTGGGGTCAGCCGGACGCCGGTGCGGGAGGCACTCCGGATGCTGGAGCTGGAGGGACTGGTCACTACCATCCCAAGAAAGGGTGCGGTGGTTGCGGAAATTACGATTTCTGACCTTGAGGATGTGCTGGAGGTCCGCCTGGCTCTGGAGGAGCTGGCGGTGCAGATTATCTGCAAAAAGCTGACGAAAGAACAGCTGGCGGAGCTGAAAGCGCTGGCCGCGGAATTTTGCAGCACTCTGGATGGAGACGACGTGGTGGCATGCGCGGAGGCTGATATGAAATTTCATGATGCCATTTACAACGCGACCGGGAACCGGCGCCTCATTCAGATTTTAAACAATCTGCGGGAACAGATGTACCGCTATCGCATGGAATATCTGAAGGATAAGGAGTCTCATCAGGTCCTGGCGCAGGAGCATGAGGAAATTCTGCAGGCACTGGAGGCGTGTGATGAGCAGAAGGCACTGGAAGCGACGAACCGTCATATTGCGCGGCAGAAGGAGCATATTATCGCGGAGCTGAGCCGCAGGGAAGGCAGAGAAGAAGAATAAGGGGGTTCTTCGCAATGGAGAAGCGTACCGACCTGTGATGGCGGGCTTTTGTGAAACAGGTCGGATAAAGGGAACAGGAAGTTGTGAAAGTATAAATAGACGAGGAGCAGGACAATGAAAAAATTTCTGGATCTGATCAGCCGTGAGGTATCGGCGGCGTTTGAGGCGTGCGGCTACGAGGCCGCGTATGGCAGGACGGGTATTTCGAATCGCCCGGATCTGTGCGAGTATCAGTGCAATGGCGCGATGGCGGCGAAGAAAAAATATCAGAAGGCGCCGATTCTCATCGCGAAGGAAGTAGTGGAAAAGCTGGCGGGAAATCCGGTGTTTGAGAGCGCGGAAGCGGTCAATCCCGGCTTTATTAACCTGCGCGTGTCCGGCAGCTATCTGGCCGGCTATCTGGATCAGATGGCGGCAGATCCGGATCTGTCTGTGGAAAAGGCAGAGCAGCCGAAAACGATTATCATTGATTTTGGCGGGGCGAATGTCGCGAAGCCGCTTCATGTGGGGCATCTGCGCTCGGCGATTATCGGAGAGAGTGTGAAGCGCATCTGGCGTTTCGCGGGACATCGGGTGATTGGCGATGTGCATCTGGGCGACTGGGGGCTGCAGATGGGACTGATTATCACGGAGGTGCGCCACCGCAATCCATCTCTTCCGTATTTTGATGAAGCATTCGAGGGCGAGTATCCGAAAGAAGCTCCTTTTACGATCTCAGAGCTGGAGGAGATTTATCCGTTTGCCAGCGGGAAGTCGAAAGAGGACGAGGCTTATAAGAATGAGGCACTGGAGGCGACGGCAAAGCTGCAGGATGGGGAGCGCGGCTACCGTGCGCTGTGGCAGCACATCCTGGATGTGTCGATTGCCGATCTGAAAAAGAATTATGATAATCTGAATGTGGAATTTGACCTCTGGAAAAAAGAGTCGGACGCGCAGCCCTTTATCCCGGATATGGTGGAAGCGATGAAGCGGGACGGATATGCATATGAGGATCAGGGCGCGCTGATCGTGGATATTAAAGAAGAAACGGATACAAAAGAGATTCCCCCCTGCATGATTCTGAAATCGGATGGAGCCGCTCTCTATACGACGACGGATCTGGCAACGATCATTGACCGTATGGCAACGTATCATCCCGATGAAATTATTTACGTGGTGGATAAGCGTCAGGAGATGCATTTTACACAGGTGTTCCGCTGTGCGCGCAAGACCGGGCTGGTGAACGAAGATACCGACTTAAAATTCCTCGGTTTCGGCACTATGAACGGCAGAGACGGGAAACCGTTCAAGACCCGTGAGGGCGGTGTGATGCGCCTGGAGCGGCTGATTGCTGAGATTGATGAGGAGATGTACAGAAAGATTATGGAAAACCACGAGGCGGATCCTGTGGAGGCACGGAAAACGGCCGCGCTGGTCGGCCTTTCTGCGATCAAATACGGCGACCTCTCCAACCAGGCGTCCAAGGATTATGTGTTCGATGTGGACAAGTTTACTTCCTTCGAAGGGAACACTGGACCGTACATTCTTTATACGATCGTGCGGATTAAGTCCATTTTGAACAGGTATCGTGCGCAGACGAAGGCTGCGATGAGCGACATTTCCGAAAATGGGAATATGATGGATGCGCAGTCGGCTGCATCGCAGAAACCGACGGATAGATTAGCACTGCCGAAGGGAATTCTTGCCCCGGTGAGCGAGAGCGAGAAAGCCCTGATGCTGGAGCTTGCGAAGCTGAACAGTGTCATCGAGCAGGCATCCGAGGAGCTGGCACCGCACAAGATCTGTTCCTTCATCTATGATCTCTCGAACGCGCTGAACCGTTTTTATCATGAGACGAAAATCCTGGCCTGTGAAGACGAAACACAAAAATGCGGCTGGATTGCCCTGCTTGACCTGACAAAGCGCGTGCTGGAGACCGGCATTGACCTGCTGGGTTTTGAGGCGCCGGAGCGGATGTAAAGGACATTGTATGATTGACGTAATATTAGACAGCCTCATCGATAGCTTAAAGCTTCTGCCATTTTTATTTTTGTCGTATCTGGCTGTAGAATACATTGAGCATCGGATGAGCGATCAGACAAAAGAATGGATTTACGGGGCGGGATGGGCCGGACCGATTCTGGGCAGTTTGATTGGAATTATCCCACAGTGCGGATTTTCCGCTGCCGCAGCGGGGCTGTTCGCAGCGCGGGTAATTTCGCCGGGGACGCTTCTGGCGGTGTTTTTGTCGACGTCTGATGAAATGCTTCCGTTGATGCTTTCGCAGGGAGTTGGTGCGAATAT
>JAJQGP010000167.1 GCA_021200475.1 Lachnospiraceae bacterium | reverse complement strand
TTCGAAGGGCCTTCTCGAGGGAAATCAGGTAAGGATTCTGTACGGTCCGCTGATCGGCAAAGAGGCATTGATTCAGAAGAATGATTATCACAAGCGGAGAGCCTATCTGGAGCTTGAGATGTTTGGGCGCATGCAGAGGATTTGCCTGGGACTTGAAGTCAAGATGGAAAAAGTGGAGAAAGAGGAAAAAACAGAACCGCGTGAACATCCGGAAAAGAAAGCAAAAGAGAAAGTTGCAGAATAAGGGCATAAAAATCGAGCAGGAGATCGGCCAGCCGCCTCCCGCTCGATTTTTTCACAGAGTCAGGCAGAGAACCTGCCGGTTCAGCCCTGGCTCAGCTTACGGTTCTGAATCCAATATTCGATCAGGGAAAAGATCATAAAGCCGGCGCAAACGACGATCAGAACGGTCGACAGCCATATGGGCATCTCCCGCCAGAGCACGTGCAGTATTACGGTGAAATCCAGGAGAAACGTGTTGATCTTTCCATGCCATTTGGCGCTGTAGGGTTCGCCGGTTTTTTTGAGAACCTTCAGACCGGTGACGGCCATGATAAATTCTTTTATAAACATAAGAACGACCAGGAAAGTCACACGGTGCCGCTCCAGCATGATACAGATCAGCAGGGAGACCTGCGTCAGCTTATCCGCGATCGGGTCCAGTACCTTTCCCAGCTTGCTGACCATATGAAATCTGCGGGCGACCCACCCGTCCAGAAGATCCGTCGCCCCGGACAGCAAAAGGCCCACAAAAGCGTACAGATATTGCTGTTTTCCAACGTACAGCCAGACGATGACCGGAATCAGCAGAATGCGGAACATCGACATGGCATTAGGTATTGTGAAAATTCGATCCTCCCCGGAGGCGGTTCTGTCTTTGGTCTGGCTCATGAAAAAATCCTTCCTTTTCGTCTATCGCCCTCATGATTCTCTCCTTTATGCGCATGTGCAGCTCTTTGACTTGCCGCAAGCGGCGCAAATGCTTTCACTGCGTTTTCAACTCTGATCACGGAGCAAGTGTGTGGCCGGGTTGTGTTCAGTAATGCGCAATTACTTCGAGTCACACTATTATACCACTTTTTTTAAAAACCACAACCTTAATTGAACCTGGCTGCAAAAATCATATCGACTTTTTGAAAAATTTATATTATACTGTCTAGCGGTTAATGCTGCGTGCTCTGCACGCAAATATAGTTTGAGGTAAACAGTTATGTCTATGAATTTTGTGAAAAAACTTCTGATTCCGGCTGAGGTGAAAAAAGAATACCCTCTTCCGGAGAGGGTGGTTGAAGTAAAGAAGCAGCGTGACGCCGAGATTCGGGATGTCATCACAGGAAAGTCAGATAAATTTCTGGTCATCATCGGACCGTGCTCTGCGGATGCGCCGGAGCCGGTGCTGGATTACGTCCATCGGCTGGCAAAGGTACAGGATCGGGTAGGCGACCGTCTGATCCTCATTCCGCGTATTTATACGAACAAACCCCGTACGACCGGGGAGGGGTACAAGGGGATGATTCACCAGCCGGATCCGGAGAAGCAGCCCGATGTATTTGCCGGACTGGTGGCGGTGCGCTCTCTCCACACCCGTGTGATCGAGGAGACCGGACTGACCTCTGCGGATGAGATGCTCTACCCGGAGAATTACCGCTATCTGGACGACCTGCTTTCTTATGTGGCGATCGGCGCCCGCTCCGTTGAGGATCAGCATCATCGGATGACGGTCAGCGGCATGGACGTGCCGGCCGGGATGAAGAACCCGACCAGCGGCGACCTTTCCGTTCTGCTGAACTCTGTAGTGGCGGCGCAGGCGAAGCACACATTTATCTACCGCGGCTGGGAGGTCAACACGACCGGGAACCCGCTGGCGCATGTGGTGCTGCGCGGCGCGACGAATAAGCACGGAGGCACGATCCCGAATTATCATTACGAAGACCTGAAGCTGCTGCATGAGATGTACGAGGAGCGCGATCTGGCGAATCCGGCGGTCGTGGTGGATACGAACCACTCCAATTCCGGAAAAAAATACCTCGAGCAGATCCGGATTGTTGAAGAGGTGCTTCACAGCCGCAGCTATTCGCCGGAGCTGCGCACGATGATTAAGGGCTTTATGATCGAGAGCTACATCGAGGACGGTGCACAGAAAATCGGCTCTGAGCCGCATATATACGGGAAATCGATCACCGATCCCTGTCTTGGCTGGGAAAAATCAGAAAAGCTGATCTATGAGATTTATAAAAAATGTTAATCTTCAAAGCGGTGAATGCTGACAGGACAGGCAGGTGAATACATGGGAAAAAAGAGAAAAAAATACTTTCCGATCTTTGTGGATCTCTCGGAAGAAAAAATCGTGGTCGTGGGGGCCGGTACCATTGCCAAGCGGCGGATCCGTGCTCTGGCGGATTTTGCCGGCCGTCTGGTGGTGATTGCGCCGGAGGTAAACCCGGAGCTGCGGGACCTGGAGGCGGCCGGACGGATTGAGATCTGGCGCAAACGGTTTGAGAAGGAGGACATCCTGGGCGCAGCTCTGGTGATCGCGGCGACGAATGACCGCAGGCTGAACCAGGCCATCTATACCGCGTGTAAAGAAGCAGGGATCCCTGTGAATGTCTGTAATGATAAGACCAGATGTGATTTTTATTTTCCGGTGCTTGCCTATGATGAGACGGTTGTGGCCGGCGTGAGCTCCAGCGGACAGGATGCGGCCCGCGCCAGGCGTGTTGCGGAGCAGATTCGCGCGCTGCTCACCCAGGCACCGCCGTCCGTTGGAGCGGACGGTGAAGCCGGAGCGCACCGCGCGGCGGAAAATGAGAGCGAATCCGGAGCGTACAGCGCGGCGGAAAATGAGAGCGAACCCGGAGCGTACAGCGCGGCGGAAAATGAGAGCGAAACCGAGATACACAGGATGCCGGAAGACAAGGGCAAAACCGGGGCGCACCGGCTGGCGGAAGGCGAGGGCGATCAGTAATGTACGTAAAAATTTATACAGACGGCGCCGCGCGCGGAAATCCGGACGGACCGGGCGGATACGGGGTGATCCTGCAATATACGGACCCCAGCGGCAGGCTTCATGAGCGGGAATATGCGCAGGGGTATCAGAAAACCACAAACAACCGCATGGAACTGATGGCCGCGATCATAGGGCTGGAGGCGCTGAACCGCCCCTGCGAGGTAGACCTGTATTCGGATTCCCAGTATCTGGTCAACGCGTTCAATCAGCACTGGCTCGATGCCTGGCTGCGGAACAACTGGCAGCGGAAGGACCGCAAAAGCGGCAAAAGCGAGCCAGTCAAAAATGTCGATCTCTGGAAACGGCTGCTGGCTGCGGCAAAGCCGCATCAGATCACCTGGAACTGGGTCAGAGGACACAATGGACACCCGGAAAATGAGCGCTGCGACCAGCTTGCGACGGGCGCCGCGGACGGAGAGGACCTGGCGGAGGATGTGATCAGCGAACCATGAGTTTTTCAATGTTTTTTTACGCAGCGGATGGCAGATTTCCTGTTGAAATGGCCAAAACACTGTGATATCATTGGTTCCGGAAAACGGATTGCTATCGGTTTTGGTACGATCAAAAGAAAAAGGAGTACTTGGTTGTGAAAAAATATGGAGTAAATGAATTAAGACAGATGTTTCTGGATTTCTTTAAGAGTAAGGACCATCTGGTGATGAACAGCTTTTCTCTGGTACCGCACAATGACAACAGTCTGCTGCTGATCAATGCGGGTATGGCGCCCTTGAAGCCTTATTTTACCGGCGCGGAGATTCCGCCGAGGCGGAGGGTGGCGACCTGTCAGAAATGCATCCGCACGGGTGATATTGAGAATGTCGGAAAGACTGCGCGCCACGGCACCTTTTTTGAAATGCTTGGCAATTTTTCCTTTGGCGATTATTTCAAAAAAGAGGCGATCGGCTGGTCGTGGGAATTTCTGACCGAGGTGGTAGGGCTTGACCCGGAGCGCCTGTATCCGTCGGTCTATCTGGACGACGATGAGGCGTGGGACATCTGGCACGACCAGATCGGCATTCCGGCAGAAAAGATTTTCCGCTTCGGCAAGGAGGACAATTTCTGGGAGCATGGCGCAGGTCCCTGCGGCCCCTGCTCGGAGATTTACTATGACCGCGGGGAGAAGTACGGCTGCGGAAAACCGACCTGCACGGTCGGCTGCGACTGTGACCGCTACATCGAGGTCTGGAACAATGTCTTTACCCAGTTTGAAAATGATGGCAATGGCAATTACGAGACCCTGAAGCAGAAGAACATTGATACCGGCATGGGGCTGGAGCGTCTGGCGGTTGTGGTGCAGGAGGTGGACTCCATATTTGACGTGGATACCATCCAGGCACTGCGCGATAAGGTGTGCGAGGTCGCGAAGACGGTCTATAAGACCGATGAGAAGAAGGATATCTCGATCCGTCTGATTGTGGATCATATCCGTTCCGCTACATTTATGATTTCAGACGGTATCATGCCGTCCAATGAAGGCCGCGGCTACGTGCTGCGCCGTCTGATCCGCCGCGCGGCGCGCCATGGGCGCATGCTCGGCATCGAGGGCAGCTTCCTCTCGAAGCTTTCCGAGACCGTGATTGAGGGCTCCAGAGCCGGTTATCCGGAGCTGGAGGAGAAAAAAGAATTTATCTTTAAGGTTCTCTCCCAGGAGGAGGAGAAGTTCAGCCGCACGATCGACCAGGGACTCTCTATTCTGAATGATATGGAAGGGAAGCTTTCGGCGGAAGGCAAGACGACGCTGGAAGGCAGGGACGCCTTTGTTCTTTATGATACCTATGGGTTCCCGCTGGATCTGACAAAGGAGATCCTGGAAGAAAAGGGCTATACGATTGACGAGGATGGCTTCGGAGCCTGCATGCAGGAGCAGCGTCAGAAGGCCCGCGCAGCCCGCGCGACGACGAACTACATGGGCGCGGACGCGACGGTGTATGACCAGATCCCGGCGACGGTGACCACAGAGTTCGTCGGCTATGACCGGCTGACCTGCGATTCGAAGATCACCATCCTTACGACCGATACCGAGCTGACTGAGGCACTGACCGAGGGCGTGCGCGGCACGGTGATTACGGAGCAGACGCCGTTCTACGGCACCATGGGCGGCCAGGAAGGCGACAAGGGTGAGATTACCTGTGCGGCCGGGCGCTTTGTGGTCGAGGATACGATTCATCTGCTCGGCGGCAAATACGGTCATGTCGGCTATATGGCAGAGGGCATGATCAAGACGGGTGATCTCGTGACGCTGACAGTCGATGAGGCCGGCAGGACGAATACCTGCCGCAACCACAGCGCGACCCACCTTCTCCAGAAGGCGCTGAAGACGGTGCTCGGCTCCCATGTAGAGCAGAAGGGCTCCCTCGTGACGCCGGACCGCCTGCGCTTTGACTTTGCGCATTTCCAGGCGATGACAGCAGAGGAGATCGCGAAGACGGAAGAGCTGGTGAACCGTGAGATCGCGGCGGCCCTCCCGGTGGTGACAGATATTATGAGCATCGAGGATGCGAAGAAGACCGGCGCGATGGCTCTCTTTGGTGAGAAATACGGTGATGAGGTGCGTGTGGTATCGATGGGGGATTTTTCCAAGGAACTCTGCGGCGGTACACATGTAGCAAATACTTCCGTGATCACGACCTTCAAGATCGTCTCCGAGGCCGGTGTGGCGGCCGGTGTGCGTCGCATCGAGGCACTGACCGGCGAGGGCGTGTTCGCGTATTACAGAAAGCTGGAGCAGGAGCTGGCCGATGCGGCAAAGCTTCTGAAGACCACCCCGGCCGGCGTCCATGAGAAGATAGTATCTTTGCAGGCCGAGCTGAAGGCGGCAAACAGTGAGAACGAGTCCCTCAAAAGCAGGCTGGCAAAGGATGCGCTGGGCGACGTCTCTGACCAGGTATGTGATGTGAATGGCGTGAAGCTGCTCGCGACAAAGCTGGAAGGCGTGGACATGAACGGCCTCCGCGAGCTGGGTGACCAGCTGCGGGAGAAGATCGGCGAGGGCGTGGTACTGCTGGCGTCCGTGACCGAGGGGAAGGTCAGCCTGATGGCGATGGCGACCGATGGAGCGATGAAGAAGGGCGCCCACGCAGGCAACCTGATCAAGGGCATCGCGGCTCTGGTCGGCGGCGGCGGCGGCGGCCGTCCGAATATGGCTCAGGCCGGCGGCAAGAATCCGGCTGGTGTGGAAGCTGCACTGGAAAAGGCTAAAGAAGTGCTGGCGGCGCAGGTGAAGGGCTGAAAAAAGGAAACATTCCGAACAACAGACGACAGACTGTTTGGAACTGTATAACAAAAAGTAGTTGACGAAAGCGGAAATTATGGTATACTTGCAGTAGTGCAATAAAAGTTATTGGTCACAGCCTGCCATACATTTGTTTCGTGGCCAGGATAGAAAATGGTGTGACAGTAACCAATAAAATTACCCGGACAGTTGTGTCTTGCACAATCTACAACTGGAGGGAGGTTAGGTGTGAGACAATGTCAAATGTGATCGTAAAAGAAAACGAATCACTGGACAGCGCTTTACGCCGTTTCAAGAGAAACTGCGCAAAGGCTGGTATCCAGCAGGAGATTCGCAAAAGAGAGCATTACGAGAAGCCGAGCGTTCGTCGTAAGAAAAAGTCAGAAGCTGCTCGCAAAAGAAAATACAATTAATGCTGTGTTTTCGTTTCAGTAAAAAGGATTGAGACAAATGTGAGATCCCCGGTCGTTATGCGCCCGGGGATTTTTCATGCGCACGGCCGCGCGGGGAACGTTCCCCGGTTCGATCAAAAAGAGAGCCGGCTAACATCAGCCGGTGAGAATGGCAGGCATGTTTATGAACTTTGCCGCATAAAATGTACCAAGGAAACGCAGGACGTGTATGTATGAAACGAGTCTTACGGTGGTTTCTTGCGGTGCTTTTGCTTATCTCCTCTCTTCCTGCCGGGGCGGCATCCGCTGCTTCCGAACCGGAGATCGAGACGCCTCATGCCCTGGTGATGGAGGTATCGACGGGAACGGTTTTGTACGAGAAGGATGCAGATAGCCGTGTCCATCCGGCAAGTGTGACCAAGAGTATGACTATTCTGCTCATCTTTGAGGCGATCGAGCGGGGAGAAATCAGTCTGACAGACGAGGCCGTGACCAGTGCTTACGCCAAATCGATGGGCGGCTCACAGGTATTTCTGGAAACAGGAGAGACCCAGACGGTTGAGACGCTTCTGAAGTGCATCATCATCGCGTCCGGCAATGACGCGGCGGTGACGATGGCGGAGAAAATCGCCGGTACGGAGGAGGCCTTTGTGGAGCGGATGAACGAGCGGGCGGCGGAGCTTGGCATGGAGAACACCCATTTCGTGGACTGCTGCGGACTCACGGAATCCGCGGAGCATTATACCTCCGCGCGCGATGTGGCGCTCATGTCCAGAGAGCTGCTTTCCCATTACCCGCAGGTCACGGAATATTCCAGTATCTGGATGGAGGACATCACACACGAGACGGCGCAGGGGAGCAGCGTCTTTACGCTGACGAATACGAATAAGCTCCTGCGCGCCTGTGAGGGCTGCGATGGCCTCAAGACCGGCAGCACGAGCTACGCGAAATACTGCCTGAGTGCGACGGCCAGACGTGACGGCATCCGCCTCATCAGCGTGGTGCTGACGGCGCCAGATTCAAAAACCAGGTTTTCTGATGCGGCCTCCCTCCTTGATTACGGTTTTTCTCTTTGCTTCCTTTATTATGATGAAGAAGTGCCCGCACTTCCTCAGATCACCGTCCGGGGAACGCTGCAGGAAGAATTTGCCGTCTGCCTGGACGGGGAGTTTTCCTATCTGAGTACGACCGGAGAGGATTTTTCCCAGATCGGGAAATCTCTGGAGTGGAAGGAAACCATACAGGCTCCTCTGGAGAAAGGGGACCAGGTCGGCGCGTATGTGTACACGCTGAACGGCGTCCGGATCGGCAGCGTCCCGGTGGTGATGGCGGAAGACGCCCCCAAAGCGGATTATATGGACTACCTGGGCCAGGCCTGGAGAAAATGGGTGCTGGGATGAAAGGAGAAATCGGTTCTGCGGACTGCTGTTCAAAAATGCCGTGTCAAAGAAAGAGGTTTTCTAATATTTGAAAGTGTGTTATAATCCTGTTAACTGAAAGAAATGAGAAATTTTGAAAGGATACGCGGGAGTATGTCAGATTTTAAAATCACACGATACCGCATTCGCGTGGACGACAGGCAGCGGGGACCGGATAAGCCGTTTACCGCTGTATTTCTGGCAGATCTGCATAATTGCTCCTACGGGGAGGGCAACAGCAGGCTGCTTCAGGAAATTCGCAATGAAAATCCGGCTGTGGTGCTGATGGCCGGAGACATGATTACGGCCTCAAAGGAGCCGCAGATGGACGCTGCGGTCGCCCTTCTGAATGAGCTGACAAAAAAATACCCGGTGTTTTACGTGAACGGCAACCATGAGGACCGGCTGAGGGATCATACGAAGGAATACGGAGATCAGTATGAAAAATACACCGAGACCATCCAGAGCAGCGGCGTGCATCTGCTGACAAATGCCTCTGATGAGATCGAGATCCACCGGATGCGGCTCCATATCTGGGGACTGGACCTTCCGCAGGAATGTTATGGCCGCCTGCGCACCGGGAATCTTACCAGGGAGCGGATCGAAGAATTGCTTGGCAGGCCGGCTGCGGGCGGATACCAGCTTTTGCTGGCACATTCGCCCGCTTATTTCGACGCCTACGCGGCATGGGGCGCGGACCTGACTCTGTCCGGACACCTGCACGGCGGTATGGTGCGCCTGCCCGGCCTGGGCGGCGTCGTCAGCCCGCAGCTGCGGCTGTTTCCGAAGTATGATAAGGGACTGTATACACTGGAGGATAAAAAGATGGTCGTGAGCGCAGGCCTCGGCAGTCATTCGATCTGCCTGCGCATCAACAATCCGCCGGAGCTGGTCGTGCTTGACTTTCTCTGATGCGGACGGGCCGGAACCGGATTCGCGTATTTTTATTTTACACAGAACCGAATGTGCTGGAAAACGGAGCTGCAATCATCGTACAAAACAAAGGACAAGCCTATGGGAATCCCGGTGAAGCTGGAGAAGTTCGAGGGACCGCTCGATCTGCTTCTGCATTTGATTGAAAAAAATAAAGTCAGCATCTACGATATCCCGATCGTGGAGATCACGGACCAGTATATGGAATACATCAGCCATCTCTCCGGCGAAACCCTGGATGTGATGAGCGAATTTCTGGTGATGGCGGCGACGCTGCTGGACATCAAGTCGCGGATGCTCCTTCCCCCGGAGGTGACCGAGGAGGGCGAGGAGGCCGACCCGCGCGAGGAGCTGGTTCAGAAGCTTCTCGAATACAAACTCTACAAATATATGTCTTATGAGCTGCGGGACCGCATGAATGACGCCAGCGGGCACTATTTTAAGGAAGCGTCGATTCCGGAGGAGGTGGCGTCCTACCGCGAGCCGGTGGATGTGGACGAGGTCCTCTCGGATGTGACGCTGGAGAAGCTTTACGCCGTGTTCTGTGATATTATGAAGCGCCAGGAGAACCGCATCGACCCGGTTCGCAGCCAATTTGGCCGCCTGGAAAAGGAAGAGGTAAACCTGGGCGAGACGATGCGGTTTGTCGGGCGGTATATCTTTGAAAAAAAGAACTGCAGCTTTTTTGAGGTCCTGTCCCTGCGGTCAGGAAAGCAGTATAAGATCGTCAGCTTTCTGACTCTTCTGGAGCTGATGAAGGAAGGCCGGATAGAGGTTGTGCAGACAGAGACCTTCGCGGATATCAGCCTGTCTTGGGTCGGCGGTGACCCGGAAGAGGAAGAGATGGACGAGTTTATGG
>JAJQGP010000060.1 GCA_021200475.1 Lachnospiraceae bacterium | reverse complement strand
TAATAAGAACTTTCGCTTTACGATGACAACGAACGGCGTACTGCTGAATGATGAGATCATGGATTTTCTGAACCGGGAGATGGCCAATGTCGTGCTCAGCATCGACGGGCGTCCCGAGGTGCATGACTATATGCGTCCTTTCAGAAGCGGGAAGGGGAGCTATGATCTGATTCTGCCGAAGTTTAAGCATTTTGTGGAGCTGCGGACACAGGACACGGATAAGACCTGGTATGTCCGCGGTACCTTTACGCACAATAATCTGGATTTCTGCAATGATGTGCTTCACCTGGCGGATGAAGGCTTCCGACGGATTTCTGTAGAGCCGGTTGTGGCGGATCCGGCAGAGGATTATGCCATCCGCGAGGAAGACCTGCCGCAGATTTTTTCGGAGTACGATCGCCTGGCAAAGGAAATGGTACGGCGGGAAAAAGAGGGAAATGGATTCACGTTTTTCCATTTTATGATTGATCTGACAGGCGGACCGTGTGTTTATAAGAGATTATCTGGCTGCGGTTCCGGCACAGAGTATCTGGCTGTGACACCATGGGGAGATCTGTATCCGTGCCATCAGTTTGTCGGACACGAAGAATATTTGATGGGCAATGTAGATGAGGGCGTGACAAGACCGGATATCGTGGATCAGTTTAAAGCCTGCAATGTCTACACGAAGGAAAAATGCAGAAATTGTTTTGCAAAGTTTTATTGCAGCGGCGGCTGCGCGGCAAATTCGTATAATTTCCATGGCACAATCCAGGATGCGTATGACATCGGCTGTGAGCTGCAGCGCAAGCGTGTGGAATGCGCCATCATGATTCAGGCGGCGCTGGCGGATGCATAATCTGCGGGACCTGTGTCATGCATCCTTTCGGATGCATGAGCGGATATAGGAGGAAGGATTATGAAAATGAATAAGAGGAACGCAGGGATCACGCTGGTTGTGATGGCTGCTCTGCTGATTTTTCTGGGGTATGTAGCAGCGATCGGCATTGGTCCGACAGGAACCGGTGCGGCAAAGAATATTATTCTCGGACTGGACCTGTCTGGCGGCGTGAGCGTGACCTATCAGGTGGTGGATGAGAACCCGACTGCGGAAGAACTGAGCGATACGGTCTACAAGCTGCAGCAGCGTGCGGATACCTACAGTACGGAGGCGAATGTATACCAGGAGGGCTCGGACCGGATCAGCATTGAGATTCCGGGTGTTTCGGATGTCAACGCGGTGCTGGAAGAGCTGGGGCAGCCAGGCTCGCTGGAGTTTCAGCTGGAGGATGGAACGGTGGTTCTGACCGGTTCGGATATCCAGACAGCGTCCGCAGCGACGCAGAAGGATGAACTGGGGAATCTGGAATACGTAGTGAAGCTGGAGCTTACCAGCTCTGGCGCGGATGCATTTGCTGTAGCGACTTCCGAGAATGTCGGAAACTATATCTATATCGTTTACAACGATGAAATCATCAGCTCTCCGGTGGTGAACGAGGCCATTACCGGCGGCTCTGCTTATATTTCCGGTATGAGCAGCGCGTCAGAGGCACAGTCACTGGCTTCTTCGATCCGAATTGGTGCACTTTCTCTGGAGCTGGAGGAGATCAGCTCGAAGGTCGTCGGTGCGCAGCTTGGACAGGATGCGATCCGGACAAGCCTGATTGCCGGTGCGATTGGCATTGCGATTGTGATGGTTTTTATGATTATCGTGTATGCGCTTCCAGGCGTGGTAGCGGCGTTCTGCCTGCTTCTTTATACCTGCCTGATGCTGATCAGCCTGAATGCGTTTGACCTCACACTCACATTGCCGGGCATTGCGGGTATCATCCTGACGATCGGCATGGCGGTGGATGCGAACGTGATCATTTATGCGCGGATCCGGGAGGAGATTTCTGCCGGAAAATCCGTGAAGGGCGCGATCCAGACCGGCTACAGAAAAGCATTCAGTGCGATCCTGGACGGAAATATCACGACTCTCATCGCCGCGTTTGTACTGAACATGCTTGGAACCGGCAGTGTCAAAGGCTTTGCCCAGACGCTGGCGCTCGGCATCGTACTTTCCATGATTACCGCTCTGGTGATTTCCAGGCTGATCATGAATGCGCTTTACGAAGTGGGCTTCCGGGATGAAAAGAATTATGGCAGAGCGCGTACTTATAAGCAGTTTGACTTTGTCGGACATCGCCGCGTATTCTTTACGATTTCTATTGTGCTGATTCTTCTGGGACCGGTATCCATGGGAGTCAATTCTGCGATGGGCAATGGCGTGCTGAACCTGAGCCTGGATTTTAAGGGCGGTACCTCCACCACGATTACGTTTAACGAAGAGATGACGCTGGATGAACTGGAGGCAGATGTAAAACCAGTTTTTACGGAAGTGACAGGAAATGCAGAGGTGCAGTTCCAGACGACGCAGGGGTCTACGGATGTCTATGTCAAGACCGGTGTGCTGGATCTGGATCAGCGGCAGGCGATTTCGGAGGCGCTTGAAGAAGCCTATGACCTCGAAGCGACAGCGATCCTGTATGATTCAATCTCCGCGACGGTCAGCAGCGAGATGCGCCAGGATGCGGTTGTGGCTGTGATTGTGGCTGCGATCTGTATGCTGATTTATATTACCATTCGTTTCCACGATGTGCGTTTCGCGGGGAGCGCGGTGATTGTGCTGCTGCATGATGTGCTGGTGGTATTTGCCTGCTATGCGATCGTGCGGATTTCCGTGGGCAGTACCTTCATCGCCTGTATGCTGACCATTGTCGGCTACTCAATCAACGCGACGATCGTTATTTTTGACCGTATCCGAGAGAATCAGAAGCTGTTGGCCGGCTCGGATCTCGCTGACATTGTGAACGCAAGCGTGACTCAGACCCTGACGCGGAGTATTTATACTTCCTTTACGACCTTTATTACCATATTCATGCTGTTCCTGATCGGAGTGGAGACTATTAAGGAATTTGCGCTTCCGCTGATGGTTGGCGTGGTAGCGGGTGCTTATTCTTCCGTATGCGTGACAGGTTCGCTCTGGTATGTGCTGAAAACACATACGGCGGGAAAAGAGCCTGCGGCAGAGAATTCCGGAGACGGTCAGGAATCCCTGACGGAACCAGCGGACGTACAGAAGAAGGAAAAGGCAGATGCGGCCGCGGCGCAAAAAAAGATTCAGTCAGAGACGGCGGGGCAGTCCCCGGCCAGGAAAAATTCTTCAAAGAAAAAATCAAAGAAGAAATAGAGGCTGCAAAACAAAAGATTTGCTTGAAAAAAATCACATAAAGGGATACAATAAACGGGAATTTCAGAAAATATTCTGAGAAGTTTTAGTTACTTTATTTTATAACATTCAGAGCAGAAAGGGTATCCCTTTTCCGTGAAAGCGCTTCTGAATTGTTATATCACTTACAGGGAGGTGAGCATTTGGAGGACTACACCAAGTATCGGTTAAAAAGCGCTGACGAGCTGGCGCCGATCCTGGCCGGAACAGATCATCTGTTCGTGATTGCCTGCAACAAGTGCTTCAAAGAGTTTACGACCACGGAGGAACCGGACCTTGCCGAGTTTGAGAAGATGGCTGCGGCACAGGGGAAGACCATTACGGGGAGTACAAAAGTAGACTTTTTGTGTAACAAAACGCAGACGGTACGGAAACTGAAGGATATGATCCCAGAGGGGACGGAAGGTGTCTGTGTGATATCCTGTGGACTTGGCGTACAGACCATCGCGGATCTGATGACAGAAAACGGCGGCTCTGAATCCGGGCCAGTTCCGGTATTTGCAGCTGCGGATTCGCTGAATTATACAGGACATCATGGCATGGCGCTTACAAAAAAGAGCTGTGATGCATGTGCGCAGTGCTACCTGAATATCACAGGAGGAATCTGTCCGATCGTTGACTGCTCGAAGAGTCTGGTGAACGGACAGTGCGGAGGCGCGAAGAATGGGAAATGCGAAGTGAACCCGGACAAGGACTGCGCCTGGGAGAAGATTTACCGGAGACTGGAAAAGCAGGGCAGACTGGAAGAATTCCTGAACCAGCCGGTACAGCTTCGTGACTATTCCAAAGTGAATTTTAAATTTGTAAATGATTATGTGAAATCGATCCGGGAAAACAGACTGGATGGCTATTATGGAGGGGTTCATCCTCTTGAACGCAAGGAGTTTACGGAGCATCTGGCTTTGCAGAGATTCCCGGAGCCTGAGGTAGTGGCGATTCCGCTCTCCATGCATGCGGGCGCTCCGGCCAATCCGATTGTGGCTGTGGGCGACACCGTGAAGGTGGGGCAGAAGATCGGTGAGTCGGCCGGGTTTATCAGCAGTCCGGTGCATTCTTCGGTCAGCGGTACGGTGATTGCGATTGAGACGCGCAGACATGCGACCAGAGGAACCTGCCCGGCTGTTGTGATTCAGTCAGACGGAAAAAATACGCTGGACGAGTCGATACAGCCGCATAAGTCACTGGAAGAGCTGACACCGGAGGAGATGATCGATATCGTCAGAGAGGCTGGCATTGTCGGTATGGGCGGCGCCGGTTTCCCAACCTCTGTGAAATTAAAGCCGGCCAAGCCGGTGGATACCATTTTGCTGAACGGCTGTGAATGTGAACCGCTTCTGACTGCAGATCACAGAGTGATGCTGGAGTTTGCGGATGACGTTGTTTTTGGCCTGCGTGCGATTGTGAAGACAGTGGGAGCCGAAAGAGGTCTCATTGTGATCGAGGATAATAAGCAGGACGCGATCGAGCTGATGAAAGAGAAGGTTGCCGGGTATGACAACCTGGATGTGGTGGTTGCGAAGACCAAGTACCCGCAGGGTGCGGAGAAGATGCTGATTAAACGTGTACTGAAAAGACAGGTTCCGAGCGGCGGACTTCCGGCGGATGTTGGCTGCGTTGTGGGCAATATCAGCACGACCAAGGCCATCTCGGATGCGATTCAGAAGGGTATGCCGCTCATTGAGCGCGTTGTGACCGTGACGGGCGAGCGCCTGAAGAATCCGGGCAACTTTATCGTAAAGATCGGTACGAACACGAAGGACCTGATCGACTACTGCGGAGGCGTGGATTCGGAATGCGAGATTACATATAAGGCGGGCGGGCCGATGATGGGCTTTCCTCTCACGGACCTGAATGTTCCGATTATGAAAGGTTCCAACGGAATCATTGCAGTCGATACGGAGCATTCGAAAGAGCAGCCGTGTATCAAGTGCGGGCGCTGCGTGGATGTCTGTCCGATGGAGCTCTCTCCGCTGTATTTTGCGAAATATGCGGATGAGGAAAACTGGCAGGCGATGAAAGAGAAGAATGTCATGGACTGTGTCGAGTGCCGCAGCTGTGAGTATATCTGCTCTTCAAAGATTCCGCTGGTGACAAAGATCAAAGCCGGGAAAGCCGCAGTAAGGGGGATGAAGTAATATGCTGATTACACAGTTAAAATCAAAAGACACGATCCTCTCCCTGACAGACGGGAAAAAGGTTTTTATCATTAATTGCTTTGGATGCCGGGAAGTCTACTTTCCGCTGGAAGAAGCGGCTGAGCTCCAGAGTGAGATGAATGAATCCGGCATGGTGACCGGAATTCTTACTACGGACTATATCTGCAATCCGGAGAATCTGGAGCTTCAGCTTGAGCGCCGCCAGAGTGAAATTGACGCGGCAGATGTGGTGCTGGTGTTTTCCTGCGGTGTCGGGGTACAGACCGTTGCCGCCCGACTGGAAGAGAAGACCGTATGCGCGTGCTGCGATACCTGTCGGCTTCCGGGCTTTCAGGGCGTTACGCCTCTGGAATACGACTGCGGCCAGTGCGGGGAATGCTATCTCAATCTGACCGGGGGCATCTGTCCGATTACCGCCTGCTCGAAAAGCCTGGTGAACGGCCAGTGCGGCGGTGCAAAAAATGGAAAATGCGAGGTGGATCCCAACATGGAATGTGGTTGGGAGCGCATTTATCGGCGCCTGGAGAAGATCGGACGTCTGGATGCGATGAAGTGTCCGGTGCAGATTCGCAATTTCGCGACTGACAAAGAAGTATAAGCAATCCATCAGAACAGCTGGTCAGACCGCATTCTGCGTTTGATGCTGTTCTGAACTATAAAAATATAGGAGTGACTGAACATGAAAATCACAGAAAAATTCGAGCAGGGCGAGTTTGTCGTCACCGCGGAGGTCGGCCCGCCTAAGGGGTGCCACATCGAAAATCTGCTGGAAGAGGCGAAAACTTACCTAAGCGATATTACGGCTGTTAATGTGACCGATAACCAGTCTTCCGTTATGCGTTTGGGATCACTGGCTACCTGTAAGGCACTGAAGGACGAAGGACTTACGCCTATCTATCAGATTACCTGCCGTGACCGGAACCGGATCGCACTGCAGTCTGACCTTTTGAGCGCAGCGATGTTTGGCATTGAGAACCTGCTGCTTCTGACCGGCGACCATACGAAGCTGGGCGATCATCCGCAGGCGAAGCCGGTCTTTGATCTGGATTCGGTTTCCCTGATTCACACAGTGAAACAGCTGGAGGCAGGCGTAGATCTGGGGGGAAATGCCCTGGTCGGTGAGCCGCCGAAATTTGCGAAGGGCGCCGTTGTGTCGCCATGCAGCGATTCTGTTGACGCGCAGCTGGCAAAGATGGAGCGCAAGGTGCGCGCGGGCGCGGATTATTTCCAGACTCAGGCTGTCTATGAGCCGGAAAAATTCATCCGGTTTATGGAAAAGGCAAGCCAGTTTGGCAAGCCGGTTCAGCTTGGCATCGTGATTCCGAAGTCTGCCGGTATGGCGAAATACATGAATGACAACGTCGCGGGCATCCATGTTCCACAGGAAATGCTGGATGAGCTTCGAGCGGACAAGGAAAAGACCAAAGCGGGCATCACCGGTGTGGAAATTGCGGCGCGCATTATCAAAGAATGCAAACCGTACTGCCAGGGCGTACATATTATGGCACTCGGTTGGGAATCCAAGATTCCGGCTCTTTTGCAGCAGGCGGGACTCCGGTAACAGAGCATGAAACAGAAGCATGATCTATAAAGGGAACGATTTCGTTCCCTTTATTCCCGTAAAGAGAAGGTGCTGCCATAACAGGTAATCAAGACGAATGGAAGGAGACGTCATGGAGATCACATACGAGAAAGACAACAAGGAACGAGTCCCGTTTGAACATTATCTGGGAGCGTATCAGAAAGCAGACCCGCGCGAGGTGTGTGCACGGACCGGCGCACGCTGGCTGGAGGACTCCTCCGAATTTCTTCTGCCCTTTTTGGGGGTGGAATATGCGATTCGCTATCCGGACTTTTCTGTTCGAAATACACAGAAGACGGACCGGCCATTCGCTCTGACTGAAATATCTGCCGCCCGGACGCTTGTGATTCGTTTTCTGACAGAATGCTGCATGGCCGGAAGTACAGGAAAATTTCTGACCTACCGTGAGGTGCCCTGGGGAGAGGTTTATTACCGTCAGTTCAGCGGAAGATGCCTGGCACGGCTGGCTTATTCGTATGGCAATCGTCTGGAAGCGTTTTGCACTGCGATGGAGAAGCTGGGTGCAAAGAAAATAGCGGCAGGGGATGCCGGATATGAAATCGAAGTGTTTGACGGCTATTGGATCCGTTTTCAGCTGTGGGGCGGGGACGAGGAATTTCCGCCTTCCGCGCAGATTCTCTTCAGTGACAATTTTGCAGCAGCTTTTCACGCGGAAGATCTGGTGGTCGCCTGCGATGTCATCATCGGAGCAATGAAACTGGTATAGGTGTAAAGGATATAAGTGAAGTAAAAGACAATTTCCTTGACAATTCTGATGCAATCGAATTATAATTTTGCTACAACAGTTTAGAACAGCATCGAAATGGAAAGAGAGCCTGTACAGGTTTCCTTGCAAAAGGCTGTTCTAAGTAGTGATAGAATCACGCAAGGAGGAAGCTATGGGATTTTCAACAGTACCATGCAATGAATTCGTAGAGGTGCTTGCTTCAAAGGCACCGGTACCGGGCGGCGGCGGTGCGTCGGCACTTGTAGGCGCGGTTGGTACAGCGCTCGGGAATATGGTCGGCAGTCTGACCGTAGGAAAAAAGAAGTACGCAGATGTAGAAGATGAGATGTGGGAGCTGAAGGCCAAATGCGACAAGCTCCAGGCAGAACTTCTGACGCTCGTAGAGAAGGATGCGGAGGTGTTTGAGCCGCTCTCAAAGGCTTATGGGATGCCGCGGGCGACAGAAGAAGAGAAGGCGGAAAAAGCGCGTGTGATGGAGATTGTGCTGAAGGATGCCTGCTCCGTTCCCATGGAAATCATGGAAAAATGCTGTGAGGCGATTGAACTGATCAAAGAATTTGCAGCGAAGGGTTCCACACTGGCCATCAGCGACGCAGGTGTCGGCGCGGTATTTTGTAAGGCTGCACTGCAGGGTGCGAGCCTGAATGTATATATTAATACAAAGTCGATGGCAAACCGCGCATACGCGGAGGAACTGAATGCAAAGGCGGACGCGATGCTTGCAAAATATCCGGCGATGGCGGATGAGATTTATGAGAGCGTGCTTGCAAGACTGAAGTAAGCGCAAAGGCAGCGATCGGACAACTATTTTTGCGGGTTTCCGCGATAGAGACTGGGAGGCAGACAAATGGCAAAACAACTTCTGGGAAAAGAGGTAACAGCAGCTCTGAATGAGCGTATTAAAGCAAAAGTGGCTGAGCTTGAGGCCAAGGGCATAAAGCCGACGCTTGGCATTATCCGTGTGGGGGAGAACGAGAGTGATATTTCCTACGAGAGAGGTGCGACCAAGCGTTGTGAAACACTCGGCGTAGCCTGCGAGAAAATCCTGCTTCCGGGCGATGTGTCTCAGGAAGAGCTTCTGAAGGTAATTGATGATGTAAATAAAAATGACGCGATTCACGGCGTTCTTCTGTTCCGTCCGCTTCCGAAGCATCTGGATCAGAGTGTGATCGAGAACGCGCTGGATCCGGCGAAGGATGTTGACTGTATGACGGATGGTTCCATGTCCGGTGTATTTACGGGCAAGGCGATCGGATATCCGCCATGCACACCGCAGGCCTGCATGGAGATCCTGGATCACTATGGCATTGACTGCACCGGCAAGAAGGCAGTTGTGATCGGCAGAAGTCTCGTGGTAGGCAAGCCGGCTGCCATGATGCTGGTAAAGAAAAATGCGACTGTGACCATCTGCCATACCAGAACGGTGGATATGCCTTCTGTAGCGAGAGAAGCGGATATCATCATTGTGGCGGCCGGCCGCGCAGGCGTAGTAGGTGCGGAATATGTAAAGCCGGGTCAGGTGATCATTGATGTAGGTATCAATGTGAATGCGGAAGGCAAGCTCTGCGGTGATGTGGACTACGCTGCGGTAGAGCCGATCGTGGATGCGATCACACCGGTACCTGGCGGAGTCGGAAGCGTGACGACCTCCGTGCTGGTGAGCCATGTTGTAGAAGCGGCGGCGAAGAAAGCCGGAATGTAAGGATTCGTTTCGAATCGGGTCATAAAGACAGCCTGTGCAGATTCTCTGCGAAAGGCTGTCTTTTTTTGCGAACAGGTGGTTAAATATACACATAAAAACAGATTGACGTATTGTCATTTTTATGCTATAGTCTGGATGTGTAATTCAATATTGCCACGTCAAGTGCAGTCCCGGAAGGGGCTGAAGAGGGAATCAGGTGAGAGGCCTGAGCGATCCGGTCACTGTATACAGGGAGTGAGATCTCAAAAGTCCATTGCGTACCCGATCTGATAGCGCGAGAAGGAGAGATTGAGCAAAGATCTGTGAGCCAGGAAACCTGCTTGGTGTGAGAGAAGAGCTTCCGAGTAAAGCTGAACACTCCGCCGCAGCCAGATGATCTGAGAGGCTGTTGTCGTCTGTGATGGGGAAACAGGCATGTGAAATGAAAAGGAATGTTGTCTCGAGGCAATGGCAATACAC
>JAJQGP010000148.1 GCA_021200475.1 Lachnospiraceae bacterium | reverse complement strand
TATTTACAACAAAAAAGAGAGGTACAAACCTCTCCAAAGTGTTTAACTGCCGGTGTTTTCTCTGAAAATAGGGGAGAAGACTTCTGGCACTTGCGATATGCAGAAATTCGGGGGGCTCCAGAATGGAGTCCCCTTTTTCAGCGTAACAGGCAGCGGCAGCCAGAAAATGTTTTTTTGCTGGATTTTGTAAAATTTTCCTTGACATGATTTTTTCTTTGCGATACACTATAGATTGCACTATTGTGCGGGATTATGTCCTGCGGTATATTTATGCCCAAAAAGCGATTCAGACTGCAGAAAGAACAGAGGTGGAACATCAATGGAGAAAAACAGAATACGTCCTACTACGAATGGTAAAGGAATCCGTATGAGTTATCAGCGGCAGAAGGAAGTTCTCGAGATGCCGAACCTGATTGAGGTTCAGAAAAATTCCTACCAGTGGTTTCTGGATGAGGGACTTAAGGAAGTCTTTGATGATATCTCACCGATTGAAGACTATGGCGGAAAGCTGAGTCTTGAGTTTGTGGATTTCAAGCTGTGTGAGGATGATGTGAAATACTCGATTGAGGAGTGTGTGAAACGTGATGCCACGTATGCTGCGCCTCTGAAAGTGCGGGTACGTCTCCATAATAAGGAAAATGACGAGATCAGTGAACATGATATTTTTATGGGCGATCTGCCTTTGATGACGGCGACCGGTACGTTCGTGATTAATGGAGCGGAGCGAGTCATTGTCAGCCAGCTGGTTCGTTCTCCCGGTATATATTATGATATCACACATGATAAGTTTGGTAAGAAGCTGTATTCATGCACGGTGATTCCGAACCGTGGCGCGTGGCTTGAGTACGAGACAGACTCCAACGATGTCTTCTACGTACGTGTGGACCGGACGAGAAAAGTGCCCGTGACGGTACTTGCACGTGCGCTTGGTTTAAGCTCCAATGCGGAGATTCTGGATTTCTTTGGCGAAGAGCCGAAGATTGTGGCGACACTGGCGAAGGATACCTCTACGAATTATCAGGAAGGTCTGCTTGAGCTGTATAAGAAGATTCGTCCGGGCGAACCGCTTGCGGTGGAGAGCGCGGAAAGCCTGATCATGAGTATGTTCTTTGACCCGCGCAGATACGATCTGGCGAAGGTCGGCCGCTATAAGTTTAATAAAAAGCTCCAGCTTCGCAACCGGATTGCCGGGCATATTCTGGCAGAAGATGTGTTTGATATGACGACCGGTGAGATTCTCGCGGAGGCCGGCACAGAGCTGACACGTGAACAGGCAGACGCGATCCAGAACGCGGCTGTTCCGTATGTCCTGATTCGCACAGAGGAACGGGATGTGAAAGTGATCTCCAGCATGATGGTGGATCTGCGCAGCTATGTTGACTGCAATCCGCGTGATCTGGGGATTACAGAACTCGTGTATTATCCGGTGCTGAAAAAGATTCTGGAGGAGAATGAGGATCCTGAGGATCAGAAGGATGCGATCCGCCGTTCGGTACATGAGCTGATTCCGAAGCATGTGACCAAAGAAGATATTCTTGCTTCGATTAATTATAACATTCATCTGGAGTATGGTATCGGCACGGACGATGATATTGACCATCTGGGCAACCGCCGGATCCGTGCGGTCGGAGAGCTGCTGCAGAACCAGTATCGCATCGGTCTGGCCAGACTGGAAAGAGTTGTTCGTGAGCGTATGACGACACAGGAGATTGAAGGCATTTCTCCGCAGTCTCTGATCAATATCAAGCCGGTGACGGCGGCAGTGAAGGAGTTTTTCGGTTCTTCCCAGCTGTCTCAGTTTATGGATCAGAACAATCCGCTCTCAGAGCTGACTCATAAGCGGCGTCTGTCCGCACTTGGTCCTGGCGGTCTTTCAAGAGAAAGAGCCGGATTCGAGGTTCGAGATGTGCATTATTCTCATTACGGAAGAATGTGCCCGATTGAGACCCCGGAAGGTCCGAATATCGGTCTGATTAACTCGCTGGCCTGCTATGCCCGGATCAATGAGTACGGCTTTGTGGAGGCTCCATATCGGAAGATTGACCATTCCGATCCGAAGAACCCGCGCGTGACGGAAGAGGTCGTTTATATGACCGCAGATGAAGAGGATAATTACCATGTAGCGCAGGCAAATGAGGCTTTGGATGAAGAAGGCCATTTTGTCCGCAAAAATGTTTCCGGTCGTTACCGCGAGGAGACACAGGAATACGAGCGGAGCATGTTTGACTATATGGATGTGTCGCCAAAGATGGTATTCTCCGTGGCGACTGCATTGATCCCGTTTTTGCAGAATGACGACGCAAACCGCGCTCTGATGGGCTCGAACATGCAGCGTCAGGCAGTGCCGCTTCTGACGACGGAAGCACCCGTAGTAGGCACTGGTCTGGAGACAAAGACGGCGGTAGACTCAGGTGTGTGCGTGGTGGCGACACATGCGGGCGTGGTGGAGCGCGCAGAGTCGAACTGCATTGTGATTCGTACGAATGACGGAAAACGCGATGAGTATCATCTGAAAAAATTTGTCCGCAGCAACCAGAGCAACTGCTACAATCAGCGCCCGATTGTGAATAAGGGAGAGCGCGTAGAAGCGGGAGATGTAATCGCAGATGGCGCGTCGACCTCCAATGGTGAGATCGCTCTTGGAAAGAATCCGCTGATTGGCTTTATGACCTGGGAAGGCTATAATTATGAGGACGCTGTTCTGATCAGTGAAAAGCTGGTGATGGATGATGTCTATACCTCCGTGCATATCGAAGAGTATGAGGCGGAAGCGCGTGACACGAAGCTGGGTCCGGAAGAGATTACGCGGGATGTGCCAGGTGTCGGTGACGAAGCCCTGAAGGACCTGGATGAGAGAGGAATCATTCGCATTGGCGCGGAAGTACGTGCCGGTGATATTCTGGTTGGAAAGGTGACACCGAAGGGGGAGACGGAGCTGACGGCAGAGGAGCGTCTGCTGCGTGCAATTTTCGGTGAGAAAGCCCGGGAAGTGCGTGATACTTCCCTGAAAGTACCGCACGGAGAATATGGAATTGTGGTAGACACAAAGGTGTTTACACGGGAAAATGGCGATGAGCTTTCACCGGGCGTGAATCAGGCAGTCCACATTTATATTGCGCAGAAGAGAAAGATTTCTGTTGGCGATAAGATGGCTGGTCGTCATGGAAACAAGGGTGTTGTCTCCCGTGTGCTTCCAGTGGAGGATATGCCGTTCCTTCCGAACGGGCGTCCGCTGGATATCGTGCTGAATCCGCTGGGTGTACCTTCCCGAATGAACATCGGGCAGGTGCTGGAGATTCATTTGAGCCTCGCTGCGAAGGCGCTCGGATTTAATGTATCGACGCCGGTGTTTGACGGTGCGAATGAGAATGATATTATGGATACTCTGGAGCTTGCGAATGATTACGTGAACCTGGAGTGGGATGAATTTAAAGAAAAGCATGAAGAAGAGCTGGATCCGGAGGTACTGAATTATCTGTGGGAAAACCGGGATCACAGAGCGCTCTGGAAAGGCGTGCCGATCTCAAGAGATGGAAAGGTTCAGCTTCGTGATGGGCGTACAGGAGAATACTTCGACGGCCCGACAACGATCGGACATATGAATTATCTGAAGCTGCATCATCTGGTAGACGATAAGATTCATGCTCGTTCTACTGGTCCGTATTCTCTGGTAACGCAGCAGCCTCTGGGCGGCAAGGCACAGTTTGGCGGCCAGCGTTTTGGAGAAATGGAGGTCTGGGCACTGGAAGCGTATGGTGCGTCTTATACGCTGCAGGAGATTCTGACCGTGAAGTCCGATGATGTCGTGGGTCGTGTGAAGACCTATGAGGCGATCATCAAGGGTGAGAATATTCCTGAACCAGGCATTCCGGAGTCTTTCAAGGTTCTTTTGAAGGAGCTGCAGTCTCTTGGTCTGGATGTCCGTGTGTTGAAGGATGACAATACGGAGGTTGAGATTATGGAAAGCTCTGATTATGGGGATACGGATTTCCGCTCCGTGATGGGAGAAGACCGCAGATACAACGATAAAGAGGATGAGTCGCTGGGTCGTTACGGATTCAGCCGTCAGGAATTTGCGGGGAATGAACTTGTCTCCGTTGAGGAAGAGAACAGCGTGAAAGCCGATGACGACGAGCTGGATATGATGTATGATTTGGAAATGGAAGAATCTCTTGACGAAGACTAACGTGTGAAAGGAGTACCATCAATGCCAGAGACAAATAGCAATGAAGTGTATCAGCCGATGACGTTTGATGCCATCAAGATCGGTCTGGCTTCTCCTGAAAAAATCCGGGAGTGGTCTCATGGAGAGGTCAAAAAGCCGGAGACGATCAATTACAGGACGTTAAAGCCGGAAAAAGACGGTTTGTTCTGTGAACGCATTTTTGGTCCGAGTAAGGACTGGGAATGCCATTGCGGAAAGTATAAAAAAATTCGTTATAAAGGTGTAATATGTGACCGCTGCGGTGTGGAAGTGACAAAATCCTCTGTTCGCCGTGAGCGTATGGGACATATTGAGCTGGCGGCTCCGGTATCCCATATCTGGTACTTCAAGGGGATTCCTTCCAGAATGGGTCTCATTCTGGATATCTCTCCGCGTGTGCTTGAGAAGATTCTTTACTTTGCGAATTATATTGTTCTGGATCCGGGTGAGTCGGATCTGCATTACAAGCAGGTGCTGACGGAAAGAGAGTACCAGGAAGCGAAGGAAAAGTGGGGCAAAAAATTCCGCGCAGGTATGGGTGCTGAATCGGTCAAGGAGCTTCTGGAAGCGATTGATGTCGAGAAGGAATCCAAAGAACTGAAGGCTGCGCTCAAGGATTCTACCGGTCAGAAGCGCGCCAGAATCATTAAACGGCTGGAAGTCGTTGAGGCGTTCCGGGAGTCGGGTAACCATCCGGAATGGATGGTAATGACGGTGATTCCTGTGATTCCGCCGGACCTGCGCCCAATGGTGCAGCTCGACGGCGGCCGGTTTGCCACGTCAGACCTGAATGACCTGTACCGCCGCATCATTAACCGTAACAATCGTCTGAAGCGGTTACTGGAGCTCGGTGCACCGGATATTATTGTGCGCAATGAAAAGCGTATGCTGCAGGAAGCGGTGGATGCGCTGATTGACAACGGCCGTCGCGGCCGTCCGGTGACTGGACCGGGGAACCGGGCATTAAAGTCACTTTCTGATATGTTAAAAGGTAAGTCTGGCCGTTTTCGCCAGAACCTGCTGGGCAAGCGTGTCGATTACTCAGGACGTTCCGTTATTGTCGTTGGGCCGGAGCTGAAAATTTACCAGTGCGGTCTGCCAAAAGAAATGGCGATTGAGCTGTTTAAGCCCTTTATTATGAAAGAACTGGTAGAAAACGGCACGTCGCACAATATAAAAAACGCGAAAAAGATGGTAGAGCGTCTGCAGCCGGAGGTGTGGGATGTTCTGGAGGATGTCATCAAAGAGCATCCGGTAATGCTGAACCGTGCTCCTACCCTTCACCGTCTGGGAATTCAGGCGTTTGAGCCGATTCTGGTCGAGGGCAAGGCAATCAAGCTTCATCCGCTTGTGTGTACGGCGTTTAACGCGGACTTTGACGGCGATCAGATGGCAGTGCACCTTCCTCTGTCTGTGGAAGCGCAGGCGGAATGCCGTTTCCTGATGCTTTCTCCGAACAACCTTTTGAAGCCTTCTGACGGAGGACCAGTGGCGGTTCCTTCTCAGGATATGGTGCTTGGTATTTATTACTTAACGCAGATGCGCCCGGGTGCTCTTGGGGAAGGGAAGTTCTTTAAGAGCGTGGCGGAGGCGATCCTGGCCTATGAAAATAAATACATTACACTGCAGTCAAAGATCAAGGTTCGCATGACGAAGAAGATGCCGGATGGCAGTGTGCTGATGGATGATGTGGAATCTACACTCGGCCGCTTCCTCTTTAACGAGATTTTGCCGCAGGATCTGGGTTTTGTAGATCGGTCCGTGCCGGGCAATGAGCTGAAGCTTGAAGTGGATTTCCTTGTAAAGAAGAAGGAGCTCAAGAGTATCCTGGAGCGGGTAATCAATACACATGGATCCACAAAGACAGCGGAAGTGCTTGACGATATCAAGTCGATGGGGTATAAGTACTCCACCAAGGCGGCGATGACGGTCTCCATTTCAGATATGACGGTGCCGCCGCAGAAGCCGGAGCTGATTAAACAGGCACAGGATACGGTGGATAAGATAACCAGAAACTACAAGCGTGGTCTGATCACGGATGAAGAGCGTTACAAGGAAGTCGTAGAGACCTGGAAGGATACGGATGATGTTCTGACAAAAGCGCTGCTCGACGGACTGGACAAGTATAACAATATTTTCATGATGGCGGATTCCGGCGCGCGTGGATCGAATAAGCAGATTAAGCAGCTGGCTGGTATGCGTGGACTGATGGCAGATACGACCGGCCACACGATTGAACTGCCAATCAAATCGAACTTCCGTGAGGGTCTGGACGTACTGGAGTACTTTATGTCTGCGCATGGTGCCCGTAAAGGACTTTCCGATACCGCATTGCGTACGGCTGACTCTGGTTACCTGACCAGGCGTCTGGTTGATGTTTCACAGGACCTGATTGTCCGTGAGACGGATTGCTGTGAGGGCAGCGACGAGATTCCGGGTATGTATGTCCATACGTTCTCCGATGGGAAAGAGGAGATCGAGAATATCCAGGAGCGTATTACAGGGCGTTTCTCCTGCGAGGATATCTGTGATAAGGATGGCGAGATCATTGTAAAAGCGAATCATATGATTACACCGAAGCGTGCCGCCCGGATTATGAAAGAGGGCGTGGACGCAGAAGGCAAGCCGTTTGAAAAAATCAAGATTCGTTCGATTCTGACCTGCCGCTCTCATATTGGGATCTGCTCGAAATGCTATGGCGCGAACATGGCAACCGGAGAACCGGTTCAGGTAGGCGAGCCTGTTGGTATCATCGCGGCACAGTCGATCGGTGAACCGGGTACGCAGCTGACCATGCGTACGTTCCATACGGGCGGCGTGGCCGGCGGCGATATCACACAGGGTCTTCCGCGTGTCGAGGAGCTTTTTGAAGCGAGAAAGCCGAAGGGACTTGCGATTATCACGGAGATAGCCGGTATGGCCTCTCTGCGGGATACGAAGAAAAAGCGTGAGATCGTCGTGACGAATGAAGAGACCGGGGAGTCCAAGACTTATCTGATTCCGTACGGTTCCAGAATGAAACCCGTGGACGGCACTTATCTTGAGGCCGGCGACGAGCTGACAGAAGGCAGTGTAAACCCGCATGACATCCTGAAGATCAAAGGGATTGAGGCAGTGCAGGACTATATGCTGCGTGAAGTACAGCGTGTATATCGTCTTCAGGGCGTGGAAATCAATGACAAGCATATTGAGGTCATTGTACGTCAGATGCTGAAAAAGATCCGCATTGAGACGAACGGAGATACGGATTTCCTGCCAGGCAGTCTGGTGGATATTCTGGAGTATGAGGATAAGAATGCCCAGATGATCGCCGAGGGAAAAGAACCTGCGGAAGGCAAGCGTATTATGCTTGGTATCACGAAAGCTTCTCTGGCAACGAATTCGTTCCTGTCAGCAGCTTCTTTCCAGGAGACAACAAAGGTTCTGACAGAAGCAGCCATCAAGGGGAAGGTAGACCCGCTGGTTGGCCTTAAGGAAAATGTCATTATTGGTAAACTGATTCCTGCCGGTACGGGTATGAAGCGTTATCGCAATGTCGCGATTGATACGTCTGGCACGGATGATTATGAGTATGAGCAGATGCTGCTTGACGAATACGACGAAGAGGACGAATCTCTTGAGCCGGTAGATGCGTCACAGGAGATGACGCTTGGTGAGCTGGGAGAGGAAACGGAGCCGGAAAAAACAGAACCGGAAGACAGCCGGTCTGCTGAAGCTGAAACGGAGCCGGAACTTTTCCAGGAGAAGGAGGACGTAGAAACGGAAGCCGCATCTTCCGTGGAAGCTCCGGTAAACGAACAGCCGGAAAGCGAGGAGGAATGATCCGAAGCGGAGGGCTTTTCCATCCGAGCGTCTGTGAGATATAAGAAGAATCCAGGCATTTCAATCATACAGAAACAGAAAACCCCGGCGAAAATTTGCCGGGGTTTTTCCTGTCATTGCTGTGCAACAGGATTTGGTTATTCGTTTCCCTTATCTTTGTCCGTCAGATCATGGATGATCTTTTTCAATGACATGTCTTCGGAAAGATCTTCTGCGCTGTTATGTCGCTTCATTTTGGAAGAGGAAGCAGGCTGAAGGCTGCCATTGACGGGCATCTGTCCGGAATAGGACTGTGCGCTGCGGTACATCTGAGGGTTCTGTGCGGAAGCCGGACCCTGGCAGGAGCGGGCCATACTCTGGTATGGCGGCCGATTCTGGGCAGGCGGTGGATAGACGGAAGAAGTATTATAATAGGAAGAATCTTCCGTGGCTGCTGCTTCCCCGTTCCCTTTGTTCTTTTTTTTCCTGCTAAAAGGACGGAAGATCGTCTTCCGGCCGGTCCAGCCGATGATACGTACAAGAACGATGCCCCAGAAAACGCCGAAGGAGTCGATCAGGACATCCCGAACCCCCGGACCGCGTCCATCGACAAAGGATTGATGGAACTCGTCGCTGGCGGCAAAGGCTACACAGAACAAACCGGCGACAAGCATGAGGGGCAGTCCGCGAAGACCATAGACATACAATGGAAACGAGACTGCGACCGCAAGGGCAAAGTACTCGGTCATATGTGCGAGCTTCCGGACGACGCCGTTAAAGCGCGTCGCCAGACTGGAAATCTCAGAAGGCTGCAGATCCGCGTCCAGGATCACATTCCCGGCTTCAACGATCGTATAGCTTACCTCGTAGCTGAGATTAGAGGAGGTATCGCCATCCTGAGAAGAAAAAGAAAAGATCACAAACATAAGCACAAGCGCCGGTATAAAAGATAATGGTTTTAGCAATTTAATAAGCATTTATTAGGCTTCCTTCCTGCGATACAATCATATTTATGTGAGAAAGAGAAAGGGCTGTCTGGGCCAGACAGTGTTTCAGCGACTCATATTTTAGCATTCTCTTTTGTCAGTGTCTAGTTTTTTCACAAATAAATAAGATTTGTATCTGTAAAACCGGTAAAGGAAAGGAAAACCGGGTGAAAAAAATTTGAAAAAAAGCGCAAAACAGGCAGGAAAAGAGGAAAAAACCGCTTGACAAGAAAATACGGCTTTCGTATAATAACCAAGTGCGCAATTCAGGTTTCTTTTTTTGCGCGTATTTCCAGGCAACCACAGAGCAGAAATGCGTTTCGGCAGCCTTCCGAAGAAGGCAGATATGGAACGCAGGTATGAACTCGATTCTATCAGGAGGTGAAAGTAGTAATGCCAACATTTAACCAGTTAGTAAGAAAAGGCAGACAGACATCTGTCAAGAAGTCAACGGCACCGGCTCTCCAGAAAGGATACAATTCTCTTCACAAGAAGCAGACCAATACATCCTCACCACAGAAGAGAGGTGTGTGCACAGCAGTGAAGACCGCTACCCCGAAGAAGCCGAACTCGGCGCTGCGTAAAATCGCCAGAGTACGTCTTTCCAATGGTATTGAGGTGACGAGCTATATTCCGGGAGAGGGACATAACCTTCAGGAGCATAGTGTCGTGCTGATCCGCGGAGGCAGAGTAAAGGACCTTCCGGGTACCAGATATCATATTGTCAGAGGTACGCTGGATACTGCGGGCGTTGCCAAGAGAAGACAGGCACGTTCCAAGTATGGAGCCAAGAGACCGAAAGAGGCTAAAAAATAATCTCTGACTCGGTATCTTAACAAAAGTATCACATGAAAACTGAAATTTGTTTCACCTTATGCGGAGTTCATATTACCAGGTGGTTGCAGGTTAATATA
>JAJQGP010000013.1 GCA_021200475.1 Lachnospiraceae bacterium | reverse complement strand
GAGGGCTTGGCTGGACAGGAAGAAAGAGCAAGCCGGAGAATATGCTATGACTGAAGAGATGAGGGAATCTCCTATCAGACGTGTTTACAGTTGTTTTTTCGGGAGGAATTTTTGAGAAGACTGTCAAAGTTGGATTTCCGCGAGAATATGAATATCTGTCTTGAAGTGACAGGAGATACTGTGAGCGACTTTGCTCGATTATCACTTCTCTACCTGCAGGAGACAGGGTCTCTGAAAGCCATCCGTCCACATGTTTCATCAGATTTTTATAAGAAGGACGATTAAAAAAGCCACCCGGCTTTGTGGAGTGAGAGACCCGCATAGGTTGGGTGGCTTTTTCGTTTTTAGAACAACTCAGCGTCTCCTGGCAGGAAGTCAGTCAGGTTGCAATGGAAAAATCCATTGTCATCATAGAAATTAAGCAAACAGAGAAGAAACATACACGAAATTTATTCGTCTGTATCGTCTTCTTCTTCGTCTTCTTCTACCAGGTCATCATATTCCAGGCCGTCGAGCCATTCGTCAAAGCCGTCGGATGCGGCCTCGTATTCTTCGTTGCTCTCAATGTTTTCCAGGACGGGCATACCGTTCTCGTCGTGATAGCGATACAGGAAGACTTCGCCGTCTTCATTGACGCCCTGTTCGTTCAGGGGGAGCAGGGCGATATAGTTTTTTCCGGCGGCGTGATAGAGGGTCAGGATCTGGCACTCCAGCACTTCGTCATTGTCCAGGGTCAGTGTGATGGTGGCGCCTCCGCATTCTTCCGTGCATCCCTCACAGCTGCCGCCGCAGTTTTCAAATTCACTCATTTCTCATACCTCTCTTTTTCGAGTCCTGTCTCTGGTCTCTCTTGAATTTCGGTGGTGGTGTGACCGGTAATACTTTAGCAGATGCGATGGAAAATAGCAAGCAATTTATCTTGTTTTCCGCAAATGTTCATGTTATAGTAAATGGAAAGGAGAAAACGGACTTATGAAGCTGATATCGTGGAATGTGAATGGCCTGCGCGCCTGTGTGCAGAAGGGATTTCTTGACTATTTTAAGGAGGCAGACGCGGATGTGTTCTGCCTGCAGGAGACGAAGCTGCAGGAGGGACAGATTGATCTGGAGCTGCGCCCGTATCAGTATTGGAATTATGCTTTGAAGAAGGGATATTCGGGTACGGCGATTTTTACGAAGCGGGAGCCGCTTTCGGTGGCGTATGGCATGGGGCTGGAGGAGCATGACCAGGAGGGGCGTGTGATTACGCTGGAATATGACGCATTCTATCTGGTGACGGTCTATACGCCGAATTCGAAGGATGGTCTGGCGCGTCTGCCGTACCGGATGCAGTGGGAGGATGATTTTCTGGCGTATCTGAAGCGGCTGGAGGAGCGGAAGCCGGTCATATTCTGCGGGGACCTGAATGTGGCGCATCAGGAGATTGACCTGAAGAATCCGAAGACGAATCATAAAAATGCGGGCTTCACGGATGAGGAGCGGGGCAAGTTTTCTCATCTGCTGGAAAGCGGGTTTACCGATACATTCCGGTATTTTTACCCGGAGCAGGAGGGTATTTACAGCTGGTGGTCGTATCGCTTTCACGCCAGGGAGAAGAATGCGGGGTGGCGGATTGACTATTTCTGTGTTTCGGACTGTCTGCGGGACCGGCTGCTGGACGCGAAGATTCATACGGAGGTGTTCGGGTCGGATCATTGTCCGGTGGAGCTGACGGTGGACCTGTGATGGGACGGTAAAGTCGGGTAACTGTTTCAGCTGAGGGAAAGTGCAGAACGGTGATCTGTGTTTCTGCGTCATTGCAGGACTGGCAGAAGTAATGGCATGACTGTGAAGGTGCGGAACTGTTGCGAAATGGCAATAAAATAAGGATGGAATATACGAATAAGAAGACGAAGAGCAACTAAGAAAACGAAGAACAATTAAGAATAACGGAGGACACTATGGGGGATTACGGATTTAAGCTTTTGCAGGATGATAACAGAACCCCAGGAACGAGGGTTTGCAGGGATGGGGTGCATTTTGGTTTTTACGCTTCGGAGTCCGGGCGTCCGATGCTTTTGCTTTATAAAAAGGGCTGCGAGGAGGTCGCTTCTTCGATTGCCTTTCCTGAACCGTCCGCGCCGGGAAATTTTTACTCGATGAAGGTGAAGCTGCCGGCGGAGGAATATGAGTATAATTTCCTGGATGGGGACGAGGTGGTGACGGATCCGTATGCGAGAAGACTGGCGGGGAGAGCGGTGTACGGGCAGACGCCGTCGTTTTCCCCACATGGTCTGCGTGGCGCGTTTGTGACGGGGCAGTATCCCTGGGGGGAGGACCAGCTCCCGCAGCTTCCGTTTCATGAGGCGGTGATGTATCATCTGCATGTCCGCGGGTTTACGATGCATAAGAATTCCGGCGTCAGGGGGAAGGGGACTTTTTCCGGTCTGAGGCGGAAGATTCCTTATTTAAAATCACTGGGTGTGAATCAGGTGAAGCTGATGCCGGTCTATGATTTTTCGGAGCTGGAGATTCCGGATTATCTGTTTTCACACAGCCTGTCGCAGGAGGGAGCGAAGCAGGTGGCCGGGCGGGATCAGGCCAGGGCGTGTGTGACGGAGACCAGCGGTGTGGACGGTGCGGCGGAAGGTGTGCCGGAGGCTGTGCGGTCGCAGGAGGATATCCGGTCTCACGCGTTTGAGCATCCATATGGGTCGGAAACGGAGTTCCGGAAGAATTACTGGGGCTATGGACCGGGCTTTTATTTCGCGCCGAAGGCGTCCTATGCGGCTTCGGATCGTGCGGATATCGAGTTTAAGGACATGGTAAAGGCCTTTCACGCGAATGGGATGGAAGTGATTCTGGAGTTTTCTTTTGACACGGCCACAGATATCGGAACGATCTGCGACTGCCTGACATACTGGGCGGAGGAGTATCACGTAGACGGGTTTTCGATGGTCGGACGGGACGACCTTTCCGCGGAGCTTGCGAAGCTACCGCTGTTTGTGAGCCGAAAGCTGATCTGCGGCTGGTTCCCGGATGAGATCACAGGGGAGAATCGGAAGCATCAGATCGCGCAGTCCAATGACGGCTTCATGAATGACGCGCGGCGGCTGCTGAAGGGAGACGCCGGTATGCTGGACGCGTTTGGCTATCGGACGCGCCGGAATCCGGCCGGCTGTGCGCAGATCAATTACATGACGAACCATGACGGGTTTACGATGCTGGACCTGGTTTCTTATAATATGAAATACAACGATGAGAACGGCGAGATGGGACGGGATGGTTCGGACGCGAATTTCAGCTGGAATTGCGGGGAGGAAGGACCGTGTGCGAAACATAAGATCGCACAGCTGCGGCTGCAGCAGCGGAAAAACGCGTATGCGATGATGCTTCTCTCGCAGGGGACGCCGATGCTGCTGGCGGGCGATGAGTTTGGCAATACACAGCTGGGCAATAATAACCCGTGGTGCCAGGACAATGAACGAACCTGGCTGGACTGGAGCCGCACGAAGACGAATCGTGCGCTGACGGAGTATGTGCGGGCGCTGATTGCCTTTCGGAATGCGCATCCGATGCTGCACCAGAAGCTGGAGCCGCAATGCGCGGATTACCGTTCGACCGGCTACCCGGATCTTTCTTACCACGGCGAGCGGGCCTGGTACGGAGACCTTCGGCATTCCAGCCTGCATATGGGCTGTATGTATTCCGGTTTCTACGCGGGTGAGCAGAGCTTCCTGTATATCGCCTGGAATTTCCACTGGGAAGAGCAGCAGTTTGCTCTGCCGCTCCTTCCGGACGGATACGCATGGCACCGGGTGATGGATACAAGTCTTGCGGACAGCTTTCCCGGACCCGGGGAGCAGGAGCGGCTGGCAGATGTCCGCACGTTTGCGGCGGCGCCGCGGACGGTGGTCGTGCTGGAGGGAAGAGAATCCGGCGCTGTTGCTGCCACCAGTGGCAGTTTAGGTGTTATGTGATTTGGTCGGGGTGTGACCGGTAACGTTTGAAACGGAAAGAAAGACGGTCTTCGCAGCAGATGCGGAGACCTGTTTCGAATTGTCAGGAAGGAAGGAAAATCAGATGGAATATCATCATTCCGGAAAGCGGATCACATGGCGAAAGGTCAAAGGTCATCTGAAAACCATCACGGAGCACAAGCTTCTGGTGCTGCGGCATTGCTTTCGCATTGGGCTTTACTGGCAGGGACTGACGCATGATCTGTCAAAATATACGCCGACGGAGTTGCTGGAGGGCTTCCGCTATTACGAGGATGGCAAGAGCAGCCCGAACAATGGCGAACGCCAGGACAAGGGGTATTCGGACGCCTGGATGCATCATAAGGGGCGCAACCGCCATCATTATGAGTACTGGCAGGATTATCGGCTGCAGGCCGATCAGGAGAAAAATCTGGGGGTACCGTATTCGCTGCAGGCGGTGCAGATGCCGCGCAAATATGTGGCGGAGATGCTGATGGACCGGATTGCGGCTTCTAAGAACTACAACAAGGAGAATTACACACAGCATGATTCGCTCGCTTATTTTGAAAAAGGGAGAGGGCGTGCACTGATGCATCCGCAGACCGAAAAGGAGCTGCGGGGGATGCTGCGCATCCTCGACGAGCGGGGCGAGGAGGAGCTGATGCGGTTTGTGCGGGATTATTATCTGAAGGGGTATCCGATCTGATACCGCTTCGCAACGGTGCGGAACCGTTGTGAAGCGATGGTTTTTCTGTAGAGATGGCTTCGATTCCATGGTCAGCCGGGCGCCATGCTGTTCTGAATAGTTACCTTATTTTTTACTCTTTCTTTCGATATAGCTTCGAAGGGCGGCCGCTGTCGCTTTGACGCTGTCTGCGTGTTCTTTTAAGGATTTCCGCTTTGCCAGGCTCTTTTTCTTCCCGGTGTCGTCTTTCAGATAGATCAGTTCGCCGTTTTCATCGATTCGCTCCAGGCGGACATATTCCATGGAATCCGTGGGCAGATTCTGCCGGGCGAGCTCTTCTTCAGCGATCCGTTTGATGATGTAATAGAGGGTCGCGAAGATCGGCACGCCGACAATCATGCCGACGATGCCCAGCAGCTTGCTGAACAGCAGGATGGACACGATTACCCAGAAGGCGGACACGCCGGTTGAGTTTCCGAGAATGCGCGGGCCGATGATATTGCCGTCAATCTGCTGCAGGATGAGGATATAAATGGCAAACACCAGCGCTTCCCACGGATGGGTAAACAACAGCAGGACGCCGCAGGGGATGGCGCCGATAAACGGTCCGAATACGGGAATGATATTAGTCACGCCGATGACGACGCTGATCAGCAGCGCATAATGGATTTTCAGGAAGGACAGGCAGGGGAAGCAGATCACGCCGACGATCGCGGAATCAATGATTTTCCCTGTGATAAAACCGCTGAAAATGAGGTTTGCCTGCCGGAAAATATCGAGAATCCAGGTGGCCGCACCCTTATGGTGGCAGACGGCATAGAGCAGCTTCTTACTCTGCCCGATGAAGCACTCTTTGGACATCTGTGCGTAAACCAGGACAATCAGCGCGACAAAGAGATTAACAATGCCGGAGATCAGTCCCAGGAAGCTTTGCGTGATGGTATTAATGGTCGTGTACAGGTTCGTGTTCACCCAGTCGGTAGCGGTGCTGATCATTTTGATGATAATGTCGTACACATCCGGGTTCCACTCGTTGACACGGTTCAGGTAGCTGTTGATGGTGTCCTGCATGCCGGGCAGGTCGCCAAGCAGGCCGTTGATGGTCTCGCCGAGGCGCGGCACCAGACGGCTGATGATCAGAAACAGTAACAGTCCGATCAGAACCAGGACTGCCAGAAGGGTCAGAACGCGCGCGGCAGTCTGGTTTACATTGCGTTCCCGCAGTTTGCGCTCCCCGAACCGGATCAGCGGGTCCAGGACATAGGCCAGACCCAGTCCCAGCCAGATCGATGTCATGGACTTGAGGATGGAATCCAGCCCTTTTATGATAGCAGAACCGTTCAGCAGCAGAAAATAAAACGCAATCACCGCTGCCAGGGTCAGAAAGATGGCGCTGCACCAGATCAGTGCTTTTTTCCAGGTTGATTTCATTTGATTTGTTCCCCTCCATCCATCAGATCTGCGATTGAGATCGTGTAGAAAAAGTCCTGCACAAGAGAATCAAAGCGCTTCCACATGTGAATCGTGGAACAGGATGCGGAACGCGCACAGGGTTCCGCGTCCTCCGTAAGGCAGGCGACCGGCGCGAGCGTCCCTTCGGTCAGACGCAGAATCTCGCCGACCGGATAGTCCTTCGGTTCACGCGTGAGGCGGTAACCGCCGCCTTTTCCGCGCAGTCCTTTCAGAAGCTTTTCCTTCACCAGAACCTTTATAATTATTTCGAGATATTTTTCTGAGATCTCCTGGCGCGCGGCAATGTCTCTCAGCGGAATGTATTCCTCTCCCTGCTGGTGCTCTGCAAGATCCACGATTACGCGCAGCGCGTATCGTCCTTTTGTCGATATCATGTATGGTCCTCCGAGTACGGTGATCAATATTGTTTACAAAGGATTACTGGCACAGACCGCAGAAAATGTCTGTCTTATGCGCCTGTGCACATCAGGAGGATTATAACACAAACGGGATTTGTTTTCAATTAAAGATTTTAGATAGAATACCTATTGACATGATAGGTTTGTGCTGTTAGAATGATGCATTGTAATTATTCAGGACAGTACTTCGCACTTGCTGCGAAGTACGTATGAAAACGTATATTATGCGGGGAAAGCCCCCATCGCGCAGCGATTTAAATAGGCTTTTCCCTCGTAACTGTGAAGGTACTGAACAGTTACGATGCATTAAGTTTGGAAAGGGGAGGCGGCAAAGATGGATATGGAATTGGAACGGAAGTATAGGGAACTGAAAGACAGGCTCAGAGAGAGGGGCAGCGTGGCGGTCGCCTTTTCGGGCGGTGTGGATTCGACGCTGTTGCTGAAGGCGGCGCATGATGTGCTGGGAGAGCGGGCGATCGCGGTCACGGCGCAGTCCGGCTCGTTTCCGGAAAGAGAATTTCGGGAAGCGGCGGCGTTCTGTGCAGAGCAGGGAATCCGGCAGGTGGTCTGCAGGTCCGATGAGCTGAATATTCCGGGATTTCGCGAGAACCCGAAGAATCGCTGTTATCTGTGTAAGAAGGAACTGTTTGGACAAATCTTAAGGATTGCTGGAGAAAATGGCATCCACACGGTTGTGGAAGGGTCGAATACGGATGACACTGGAGATTACCGGCCGGGACTTCAGGCGATCCGTGAGCTTGGTATTGGCAGTCCTCTGCGGGAGGCGGACTTAAGCAAGGCGGATATCCGTGTCCTTTCACAGGCGCTTGGCCTGCCGACCTGGGATAAACCATCCTTTGCCTGTCTGGCCAGCCGGTTTCCGTACGGAGAGAGGATCACGGAGGAGAAGCTTTCTATGGTAGACCGGGCGGAGCAGCTGCTGATCGAGCGCGGCTTTCGCCAGGTGCGTGTGCGCATCCATGGCTCGGGAGAAGGAGCAGCTTCCCTGCCGGGGAGAGAGCATTGGATTGCACGGATTGAAATTTTACCGCAGGATTTTGAGAAGCTGCTGGATGAGACGCTGCGCGGGGAGATTTATACGAAGCTTCAGTCGTATGGTTTCTCCTATGTGGCGCTTGATCTGAAGGGCTACCGGACAGGGAGTATGAATGAGACTTTGCCTGAAAGCGTCACTGGTCACACCAGTGGTGAGGGAGATCATGGGAAGGGGTCAGGGGATGCCAGATAATCGTTTTCCAGCAGATTCCGCATATCCGCCGGGAGATCGCTTACAAAGGAAAGCGTTTCTCCGGTGACCGGGTGTGCGAAGGTGAGACGATGCGCGTGCAGGGTCTGCCTCGGAGTGCGTGCACAGACCGAAGAGGGATTGTACAGAAAGTCTCCGGGCAGCGGATGACCGATGGATTTCATGTGCACGCGAATCTGGTGGGTGCGCCCGGTCTCCAGGTGAATCCGGGCCAGGGAGAGCACCTCTGGCAGGGGCTGCGGCTCCATGGGATCTGTGCATGCTTCGGAGGTCCCGGAGACCATCACGTCCGGGTGCCAGGCGGAGGCCGGCGGTTTTCGCCCAAAGAGGGCCAGCCGCTGGTAATGGGTCACCGCACGTTCCCCCTTTTCCGGGTCTATGCAGCGCATAAGAGCGGAACCCTCCACTCTGGCAATCGGCGCGTCGATGGTGCCGCTTTCGGGGAGCTTTCCCTCTGTGATGGCCAGGTATTCCCGGTGAATCTGCCGGTGCGCAGACTGGCCAGAGAGGATGGCGCTGCTTAAGCTGTTTTTGGCGAGGAGCACCAGACCGGTCGTATCGCGGTCGAGTCGGGTGACACAGCGGAAGACGAAAGGGATTCCTTTTGCGGAATAGTAGTACATCACTGCGTTCGCGAGCGTATTTTCATAATTTCCCGCGGAGGGGTGAACCGGCATGTCCGCGGGTTTGTCTGCAACCAGCACATCCTCGTCCTCATAGACGATGGTGAGCGGGAGCGGACGGGGAAGGATCTGTTCGGAGCCGGCGGCTTCCTCCACGCGGATGGTGATTTCATCGCCGGGATGAACCGGCTGATTGCCGTACGCCCAGACTCCGTTGAGCAAAATCCCGTGGTCAGTGCGCTTCAGAAGCGTAAGGACATGATGCGAGCAGCCCTTTGCGCGCAGAAAACGCTCCACCGTGAGTGGTGTCCTGCCGGAGCGCGCGGAAACCATAGATGGATTGGAAATCGAACCTGCAATCGATGGGTGTGCCGCGGCCGATTCCCCGGAAGCGGAAAATGCAGCCGCGTCTGCCGCCGTTACCGTCCATGTGACAATTCTGATGTCAGAGCTTTCCATAAATCACGATTCCTCTGTTGTTTTCTTATTCTTTTACCAGCACTTTTTCAATCTCACAGATGTAGAGTGTGTGGTAATCCTTCTGCGGATAGCAGTCTTCCTTTATGGCAGGATCAAGAAAGGAATCCGGGTCATAGGGCTGTGCAAATCGTTTTTTGCAGATCATGGCAAGGCGGGCTTCCTCGAAATAAGGGGTATCCCCGTCGCGCGTGACGGTGAGACCGGCCTTTGCGATCTTGTCCTCGTCGCGGCCGGAGACAGAGCCCAGATAGCCGTACTGCTTTTTGTATCCGTCTGGCAGCACGGAAATAGAGAGGGTATCCGAGCTGTCGATAAATTCCTTCGTGTAGCGCTGGGGCCGGATGACGAGAAACGCGACGTCCTTTCCCCACATAACGCCCAATCCGCCCCAGGAAGCGGTCATGGTGTTGCAGCTGCCGTCCGGTTTGCCGGCGGTGACCAGAAGCCATTGTTTTCCGATCAGGTCGAACGGATTGTCTGTAAGCTCGGTTGTCTTTATTTCTTTGAACATAGCGAAACCTCCTGAAAATATAGGATAAAAATGAGTAGCTTCTAAAATTTTAACGCAAAAGACGGAATCCTGCAACAACTGGATTGAGAAAAACAGTTACTGGTCGCAACCCGACCACGCACTTGCTGCGGGGGCGGGTTGTGACCAGTAACCTTTTTTCACATATTTTTATCACATATTTGTATCTTTGCGGTTGGAATTTCAAATTTGTTGTGTTATAATGGGCACATCGTTTGGGCACGGGGCGTGGCCACCTGTGAGACCGCCTGTGCTCCGCGAATTCTGTGTAACTATGTAACCTTACCACCTGTTTCATGACCGATTCAAAAAGAAATCGGAGGGCAAGCCTTCGCGCGTCGCTCGGGAAGCGATCCTGGCGCGAAGGTCCCAGATGTAACTGAGAGGAGAATGAGCGCAATGAAGAAGGCAACAGTATTTGTCCTGGCTGCTGCGCTGACGCTTTCTCTGTCTGGCTGCAGTTCCAATTCAAACGAAACTGAGGCGCAGACACAGGCAGCGACAGAAGCAGTCACGGAAGCAATGGTAACTGAGGCAGAGACAACGGCCGAGGAGACCGAGGAAGTAACGGAAGAGGCAACTGAGGCAGCGACCGAAGAAGTGACTGAGGCGGAGAGCGAGACCGAGGAAGTGACTGAGGCGGAGAGCGAGA
>JAJQGP010000046.1 GCA_021200475.1 Lachnospiraceae bacterium | reverse complement strand
TGGCGGCTCAGATTGCTGCGTCGCCTGAAAAGCGGGTGATTCTGATTGCGGGTCCATCCTCTTCCGGGAAAACGACCTTTTCCCATCGTCTCTCCACGCAGCTGTCCGTACATGGCCTGAAGCCGCATCCGATCGAGGCGGACAATTACTTTGTTGATCGGGAACGCACGCCCATCGACGCGGATGGGAAACCGAACTACGAATGCCTGGAAGCCATTGATGTGGAAAAGCTGAATGAAGATATGCTGGCGCTCCTTCAGGGAGAGCGCGTAGAGCTTCCGATGTTTAATTTCAAGACCGGACGGCGTGAGTACAAAGGAAATTTTACAAAGCTGGGAGAACAGGACATCCTGATTATCGAAGGGATTCACTGTCTGAACGATCAGCTGACCTGGCGTCTGGATGCGGAGCATAAGGTAAAGATCTACATCAGCGCCCTCACGCAGCTGAACATTGACGAGCACAACCGCATCCCGACGACGGATGGCCGGCTTCTTCGCCGGATGGTGCGCGACGCCCGTATGCGCGGTACCGATGCGCGGGGGACGATTGCCATGTGGCCGTCCGTGCGGCGCGGAGAGGCGAATTATATCTTTCCCTTCCAGGAATCCGCGGATTATATTTTTAATTCTACGCTGATTTATGAGCTCGCTGTGCTGAAGCAGTACGCGGAACCGCTTCTCTTTTCCATCCGGCCAGAGGAGCCAGAGTACGAGGAGGCCAAGCGTCTGCTGAAATTTCTGGATTATTTTCTGCCGATTCCAGGCGATGCGATCCCGAACAATTCGTTAATTCGCGAATTTATCGGGGGCGGGTGTTTTGAAAAGTGAGTTACTTAGAATAACAGGTCGCAGGTGGCAGCCGTTCGATGCCGCTCCGGGCGGTTGCCAAAAAAGAAAGAATGTGATAGAATACGCCACGTAAGTGGGACAGGTGATCGCGGCTGGCAGAAGTTGAAAGACACCAGACGAGGAAAGTCCGGGCTTCACAGGGCAGGGATGCCGGATAACGTCCGGCGGAGGCGACTCCAGGGACAGTGCAACAGAAATGAACCGCCGGCCTTCGGGCCGGTAAGGGTGGAAGGGCAGTGCAAGAGACTACCGCGTATCTGGCAACAGAGACGGCATATGTAAACCCCATCCGAAGCAAGACCGCAACGAGGCGAAATCCCTGTTTTCCGGCGTGTCCGGGACAGGGAGCAGACGGCCCGTCAGCCTCAGGTAGGTCGCTCGAGCCTGTCGGCAACGACAGGCCTGGATAGATGATCACCCACGACAGAACCCGGCTTATCGTCCCACTTACATTTTAACCATTTCTTAAGAAAATCACAGAAAAACCATCATTTGTTTTCCAGACCGCTATGCTATAATCGCAGTATCTCAAATGCTGAATCCATTTGCATGAAATGAGACGAAAGGTAGGGGGTATACTATGAAAAAAATGCAGAGAAAGATTCTGAGCCTGCTGCTTTGCTGCGTGATGGGGTGTGTTCCGGCGGCACAGGTGATGGCAGCGACTTCTTATGAAGCCTCCGCAGTGAGCACGAGTGAGCAGAAGACCGTGCTCTTCCCGGGCGACAGCCTGACAGGGATTGCGGATGGTACGGTGATTACGATTACGACGGAAGAGGGAACATTCAGTGCGGAGAATGGCACCTGGACAAATTCTTCCGACAAGGACACGGCTTATCTGGTAACTTATACGGAGGCTGTGGTTGCGGAAGATGGTTCCGTTACTTCTCCCGCCTCGATCCAGCTGACCCCGGCCGGTTATGTGCTGACTGTGGCTGATGGCACATCCGTGTCCGCGTGGACATCGGATCAGGGGGCGACGACAGGGAATCATTATACGCTCACGGATGAAGAGAAAGCCTCGATGACGGAAGAGGATCCGGAGAAGGATGTTGCGTATTATCAGAGCGGCGAGACGGTGACGATTACGGCAGCGGAGCCGGATGAGGGATATGTGTTCGCGGAATGGGTGATCGACTCGGAGGACGATGTGGTGATTGCGGATCCGTCCAGTGCGGAGACAACTATCACCATGCCTGGTACGAAGCTTACGGTTACTGCGACCTATCAGGAGAGCACTGCGGAAGACACCGAGGCGACGGAAGAAAATGCGGAGGATGGCAGCGAAGACGCTGACGCAGCCGCTGAGGATGGCACAGCTGCCGCCGATGAGAATGTGGAAACGGATGCCGACGCAGCAGCTGACACAACGACAACGGACAGCTCCGACGTGACGGTTGTCGATTCGTCAGATACAACTGCAGATGCAGGCAGTTCCGATTCGTCAGCGGATACTTCTGCGGCTTCCGCAGAGGTGGTAGTGATCGGTGAGGATGCGGTTGCCGCAGCAGAGATCAATTATCTGACTCTGACAGTGAATTATGATACAGGCGCGGATGATTACGCGAAAACAGAAACTTATACTTATGCGGAAGGCGATACGGTTACGCTGACTGCGGAGGAGCTGGACGGCTATACCTTTTCATCCTGGTATGTGGCGTCCCTGAATGTGGCGTTAGATGACCTGACGCAGCAGACGATCACTTTTATGATGCCCTCAGCGGACGTGACGATCCTGGGCAGCTATGCAATAGCGGCGACAGAGACAGCTGCGACAGCGGATACGGCTGATGCTTCGGATGAGATTGTGGTGATTGACGTGACCGATGAAACGACCGTTTCTGAAACGACCGCGACGGAGTCCGAGACGACGGCGACAGAGTCCGAGACGCAGACAGAGACACCGGCGTTGACTTATGCGGTGACGGTGGATGGAACACTCGTTGGCAATTACGCGGCTGGCGACACGGTGACAGTCGCGCAGCCGGCAGCTTCCACAGGGACGGTATTTTCCAGCTGGATGATTACGAACGATGCGGCGATTACCCTGAGCGCAGTCGGCGATGGGACATGGACGTTCACGATGCCGGCAGGAGAGGTTTCTCTCTCTTCGATCTTTGATGTGGCTACCCATACAGTGACGGTAGTCAGTGGTACGACTGGTTCAGGAGCGACGACCGGTGCGTTTGAGTATGGCAGTACTGTGAGCATTGCCGCTGAGACGGCGCCGGATGGGATGGAGTTTGATCACTGGTCGAGTACCGGTTCGACGGCGGTGACGTTCGCAAATGAGACTTCAGCGACGACGACCTTTACGATGCCGGATGGCGACGTGGAAGTTACGGCGGTTTATGTAAGCCTTCCGAATACTTATACAGTGAAGGTTTCCAATGGTCTGCTGGACGGTTCTTACACCGAGCATTCCTATGAGGAAGGCACACAGGTGACTGTGACAGCAAATGCGAGTGCGAACGGAGAGGAATTCTCCGGCTGGACTGTCAATGACGGCACGTATGACCTTGGCAAGGATGCGGCTTCCTCCACGGTTACAGTGACCGTTACAGAGAATATGACCTTTGTGGCAAATTATACGGGGGTGTCGTACAGTATTACCCTCACAAATGGCACTGCTGACTATACGGAGAGCGTTGCGGGTACTGTGATTACGATCACAGCTGCTGAGCCGGCTGCGGGTTATGCGTTTGATTACTGGACGGTAGATACGCAGAATGTGACTCTTACAGACGCATCCGCTTCTGTGACGACGTTCACAATGCCGGCTGCGGATGTGACTCTGACGGCAGTTTATAAGCAGGTGCAGTATGCGGTTACAGTCGAAAACGGCAGCAGCAGCCAGAGCTATTATTACTATGGCGACACAGTTACCATTACTTCGAATTATCCTGCGAGCGGTATGGAATTCAGTACATGGACAGCGACAAGCGGTAATGTAACATTCGCGGACGCATCCAGAGCAACGACCACCTTTACAATGCCAGCCAGTGATGTGACTGTTTCAGCTTCTTATGAGGATGGACCGACCGCATCGGATAATTATATCAGCGGTATTACGTCGGGCGGGTCCTATGTAGCGAATGAGAAGCTGACCTTTACACCGGTGGGAGCCGGCATGTCCAATACCAATCCGAATCCGGGCGACATTCGCTTTGTACCGACCGGATATTCGATCGGCAATGTTTCTAATACCTGGTCTTCCTCTCCGTATGAGACATCGATGTCGATCAAGTCGACCGGGGAATATACACTGAATGTGACTTTTGCAAGACAGGTATATGACGGAAGCTCCTGGATGGCGGATGGTACGACCTCCACAACCTCAGTCACATTTAATATTGTGACTTCGCTTGAATCCGTTGAAACGGGCGATTCGACTCCACTCTTTACCGTAGCGGCGGTGGCGATTGTAGCATGCCTGATCTTTGTCATTCTGCTGGTGGTATTTATCCGCAGAAGAAAAAATGAGAGATAAGGAGCTCGTGCGGATCAGATTCCTGTTGCAGAGACGGCAGTAATGGAATCCGCCGGGACGCGGTTCGCAGGGACGGCTGAGACTCCTGGAAAGACAGAAAACGAATGACCGGGTAGATGTTTAGAAAATCGGACAGAATGTGTGTATGCATTCTGTCCGATTTCTGTTTTACAAGAGAATTATTTTGTGATACTATAACCGGGAGATGGCATTGGCAGCGGAGCGAAAACCGATACGGAAGGTTTCAGGAACAGAAAGGTTTGAGGACGGACAGAAAGGAAGTGCAGCATGAAAGAAAAAACTCTGACGTTGGGCAATCTTTTGCTGGCGCTGGCGGGTTTCCTGTTTTTGATCAGCTTTTCCGTGACTCTGGTATTGAATCTGCGTGAGATTTATTATTTTGATATTGGATACCTGAATCTGGAGAGCGAGACTGGTTATTCGGAGGAAGTGATCCGGGCGAATTATGACGCGCTGATTGATTATAACCTGTTGATCAAAGACGTAGATGAGCTGGAGTTTCCGGATTTTCCGATGTCGGAAAATGCAGCGACACATTTCAGAGAAGTAAAGCAGATTTTTGTGGCGCTGCAGGTGACATTTTTCGTGACGGGTGTGATACTGGCGGTGTTTTGCGTGGCGACAGTCGTCTGGCGTAAGAGATTTTCGAAAAGAAAACCATCCGGAAAAAAAGAAAAAAAGCAGCGATCCAGGCTTGCAGCGAATATGGAAGCGCTGAAGCTGTTGTCTGTTTTCGCATTCGCGATTCCGGTTGTTCTGGGAATTCTGGCGGCTGTGAACTGGGATTCTTTTTTTACCCGCTTCCATGAGATTTTTTTTCAGAATGATTACTGGCTGTTTGACCCGGTCACAGACCCGGTGATTCTGATTTTACCAGATGCGTTTTTTGCGCACTGTGCCGCGGCAATTTTGTTAATTTTATTCCTGGGTGGAATACTGACAGGGATTTTATATGGGCGATTGCGCCGGGCAGGGATTGCGAAAAATCATAGAGAAAAGAAAGAAGGAAAAATGATATGAATATGGAGATACTTCCGCAGTATGAGCTGCTGCAGCATGAGTGGATTGGGGATGTTCACTCGGATGGTTATCTGCTTCGCCATAAAAAGAGCGGGGCGCGTGTTCTGGTGCTTCAGAACGAGGATGAGAATAAGGTATTTGACATTGCCTTTAAGACATTGCCGACGAATAATACCGGTGTGCCGCATATTATGGAGCACAGTGTACTTTGCGGAAGCCGGAAATTCCCGATGAAGGATCCGTTTGTAGAGCTGGTGAAGGGATCACTGAATACCTTTCTGAACGCGATGACCTACCCGGATAAGACCGTGTACCCGATTGCAAGCTGCAACGATAAGGATTTTTGCAATCTGATGGATGTCTATCTGGACGCAGTTTTCTATCCTAATATTTACCGAAACGAGCAGATTTTCCGTCAGGAAGGCTGGAGCTATCAGCTGGAGGATGCAGCGGATGAGATAGAGATCAACGGAGTTGTTTACAACGAGATGAAGGGAGCGTATTCTTCTCCGGAGGATGTGCTGGAGCGTGAGATTATGAACAGCCTGTTTCCGGATACGGTCTATGGTGTGGATTCGGGCGGCAATCCGCAGAATATTCCGGATCTGACGTATGAGGATTTTCTGGCTTTTCATAAAAAGTATTATCATCCGTCGAACAGCTATATCTATTTTTATGGAAATATGGATATTGAGGAGCGGCTGCTCTGGCTGGACCGGGAGTATCTGTGTGCCTTTGAATTGCCATCCCAGGGGCAGGATGCGAAGAGCGAAATGCCGGCAATTGCGCTGCAGGAGCCTTTTGGGGAACTGCACAGAGTGCGCAGAAGCTATCCGATTTCAGAAGAGGATGACCTGGAAAATAATACGTACCTCACATGGAATGTGGTAATTGGAACCGGTCCGGAGGTGGAGCTTTCGAACGCTTTTGCAGTATTGGAGTATGCTCTTTTGTCCGCGCCGGGCGCGAAGCTGAAGCAGGCGCTGCTGGATGCGGGAATAGGCAATGACATCATGGGCGATTACGGGAGCGGACTCTACCAGCCGTATATGAGCATTGTCGCAAAAAATGCAAATGAAGAGGATACCGAGCGCTTCCTTGCGGTGATCCGGGAGACGCTGGAAGAGATTGTAAAAGAAGGAATTGATAAAAAAGCGCTGTACGCGGGCATCAATTCTATGGAATTTAAATTCCGCGAGGCGGATTATGGTTCTGCGCCGAAGGGATTGATTTATGGGCTGGATACGTTTGACAGCTGGCTGTATGACGACGATGCGGCATTTTCCTATCTGAAGCAGCTGGATGTCTATGCTGCGCTTCGTGAACATGCGGAATCCTCCTATTTTGAGGATCTGATTCAGAAATATCTGCTGGATAACACACATGCGTCTCTGGTGACGCTTGCTCCGGAGCGCGGACTGACGGCAAGGAATGACGCGGCTCTGCGCGAAAAGCTAAATGCGTATAAGGCAACTTTAAACGATACACAGATTGAGGAAATGATCGCAGCCACCGGGAGACTGCGTGAATTTCAGGAAACTCCGTCTACGCCGGAGGAACTGAAAAAGCTTCCGATGCTGACTCGTGCGGATATTGGAAAGAAGGCCGCACCTTTTGAAAATACAGAGCTGGTGTGGGACGGGGTAAAGATTCTGCATCACGATGTGTTTACCAACGGGATTTCTTACCTGGATCTGCTTTTTGACGCGGATGCAGTCTCTGTGGATGATCTGGGCTACCTTGGCATACTCAAGGCAGTGCTTGGCATGGTAGACACAGAGCATTTCACTTACGGCGACCTGAATAATGATATCAATATGAATACGGGCGGTATTTCCGCAGGGATCAGTGTATTTTCCGTTCCGGCCGCGCCTTCGCAGGCGAGGGTTTCCGCCGGGCAGCCAGACTCTGAGACCAGGCAAAGGGATACCGCGGTAAAAGCGTTTATGGGGATTCGCGCCAGGGTGCTCTATGAGAAGCTTCCATATGCGCTGGAGATGTCGAAGGAAATTCTTACTTCGAGGTTTGACGATGACAAGCGTCTCTACGAGATTATCGCAAAGCTGGAGTCGCGCCAGTCGATGCAGCTGGCTTCCGCCGGGCATCAGGCTGCGGCTGGACGGGCACTTTCCTATCTGTCCGAAATATGTGCATTTAACGATGCAGTGAGCGGAATTGCGTTTTATGATCTGGTGGCGGACCTCGAGAAGCATTTCGAGGAGAAGAAAGAAGCGCTCAAAGAGAAGCTGCGCACACTCAGTGAAAAATTGTTTACAAGAGAAAATCTGTTTGTCAGCGTGACTTCCGATCAGGAGGGACTGGAAGCACTGCGTGTGCCGCTGTCTGCGTTTGTGCAGAATTTGCCGGAAACGACGACTGTCTCAGAGGAGAAAGCCGATGCAGGCGAGGCGAAAACAGTGTCCGCTGGCCGGGAAATAAATGAGAACGGCATTGGACGATCCGGCAGGAGGTTTGATCTGGAGAAGAAGAATGAAGGATTTACGACTCCGGGACAGGTACAGTATGTAGCGCGCGCCGGGAACTTTAAAGCGGCGGGATTTACGTATACAGGGACGCTGCAGATTCTGAAGGTGCTGATGAGTTATGAATATCTATGGGTAAATATCCGCGTAAAGGGAGGGGCATACGGATGTATGTGCTCGTTCCACCGAAGAGGCGATTCCTTCTTTGTCTCCTACCGGGATCCGCATCTGGGCGGGACAAATAAAGTGTTTGAAGGTGTTCCGGCTTATCTGCGTGCGTTTGATGCGGATGAGCGCGAGATGACGAAGTATGTGATCGGAGCGATCAGCGATATGGATACCCCGCTGACTCCGGCGATGAAGGGGTCTCGCTCTCTGAACGCGTATTTCACGGGGATTACAGAAGAGGAAGTACAGCGGGAGAGGGATGAGGTCCTGTCTGCTACGCCGGAGCAGATCCGCGCACTGGCACCGCTTGTACAGAGTATTCTTGACGCGGAGGCCATCTGCGTAGTCGGAAATGAGGAGAAAATAAAGGGGGCGGCGGAGCTGTTTGGTTCTGTCAGGTCGCTCGCCGGAGCAGATACTGAGTAAGGAGCAGCATGGAAAACGCAAATTTTAAATCGGGCTTTGTGACCCTGATCGGACGGCCGAACGTTGGAAAATCGACACTGATGAACCATTTGATCGGCCAGAAGATTGCAATTACGTCAAATAAGCCGCAGACGACGCGAAATCGGATCCAGACCGTTTATACCTCCGAACAGGGACAGATCATTTTTCTGGATACGCCTGGAATCCACAAAGCGAAAAATAAGCTGGGCGAATATATGGTGACGGCGGCGGAGTCGACGCTGCGGGAAGTGGATGTTGTTTTGTGGCTGGTGGAGCCGGCCGACACCATCGGCGGAGGCGATCAGCACATTGCGCAGATGCTTCGCAGTCTGAAGATTCCAGTCATTCTGATTTTGAATAAAATGGATACGGTGGAAAAAAAGGAGATTCCACGCTATCTGGACGTTTACCGCAGGCTGTTGGATTTTGATGCCGTGATACCGGTCTGCGCGCTGCGCGGGTTGCATATGGATGAGGTGATCCGCGCGATTTTCCGCTGTCTGCCGTATGGACCGAAGTATTATGACGACGATACCGTGACCGACCAGCCGCAGAAGCAGATTGTAGCGGAGCTGATCCGGGAGAAAACGCTGCGCTGCATGGAAGAAGAGATTCCGCATGGGATCGCGGTCTCGATCGAAGTCATGAAGGAGCGGCCTGCAGGCAGCCAGAAGCACCGGGAAAAACGGGCGGATGCCGTGCGGAAGAAGCACCGCCACGAACATATGCATGATGGAAAAAGCGGGAAGCCACAGGCGGCAAACCAGACAAATGCAGATGGCAAAGTGCCAGAAGGGCATGCCGGCGCGGACACGACAGGTCAGGACGGCACTCTTGGCCGCCGCGCACAGGCAGAGGTGGATGTGCGTGAAAACTCGGACTGGATCATGGATATTGAAGCGACGATTATCTGTGAAAAAGAATCCCATAAGGGTATGGTAATCGGCAAACAGGGCGCGATGCTGCGAAAAATTGGCTCGCAGGCACGCTATGAAATTGAGCAGATGCTGGAAGAACCAGTCAATCTTCAGCTCTGGGTGAAAGTAAAGAAGGACTGGCGCGACAGTGATTATATGATCAAAAATTTCGGCTACGATAAGACAGAATTGGGATAATTCAGGAAAGGATGGCGTGACAATGAGCGACCCTTTGAAAGTAACAGGCATGGTGCTTTCGGCCGTACCTGCGGGGGAGTACGATAAGCGGACCATCCTTCTGACCAAAGAACGGGGGAAAATCACTTCCTTTGCGCGGGGCGCACGCAAACCCAACAGTCCGCTGCTGGCGGCGGCGACCCCATTCGCACTTGGCACCTTTACGGTGTATGAGGGAAGAAATGCCTATACGCTGGTGCAGGCAGAGATTTCTGATTTTTTCCGCGAGGTGCGCGAAGACATTGTGGCCTCCTGCTACGCCTGCTATTTTATGGAGCTTGCGGACTATTATACGAGAGAAAACCTGGATGCCTCGCAGATGCTGAATCTGCTGTATGCGACCCTGCGCGCTCTGCCGAAGCCGCAGCCGGACAATGAGCTGATTCGCTGTATTTTTGAGATGAAAGCAATGGTGCAAAACGGGGAATATCCCTATGAAACGGCATCGGATTCGTCTCTGCAGGAGTCCACGCGCTATGCGATTTCTTATGTGATACACGCTCCGGTGCAGAAGCTGTATCGATTCACACTGCAGCCAGAGGTCTTTGCGGAATTCCGTCGGGTGCAGGATCACTATAACAGTATTTCGATTGACCGTAAATTCAAGTCACTGGAGATTCTGCGGCAGATTGCCGAATGAATTCGTGCTGCAATCCTGCTGTTTTGCACGGCAGGCGTTACAGGTCACACCCTGACCAATTTACGTTATCTTTGCCACTACAGGTGTGACCTATAACGGCATCCGGCCAATTAAATCGCTACGCGATGGAGCCGGATGCTTGCTGTCACTACGTTTTCAACCCGACCACGCAGCAGATGCGTGGCCGGGTTGTGACCAGTAACCGGCAGGCCACAACTACCTGTTTTCTGAATTGGCGGAAAAAAGAGTTGAAACAGTGGTCATTTAACGGTATAATGCTTTATTGATATTGACAGGAACCAGGAGGAAAGAATTCAGTGAGGGCGAAGAAAAGAGCTGCAGTGGCGGTGCTTATGGCAGTTGTGATGCTGCTTGGCGGCTGTGATGTGGTCGACCAGACGGAATGGACGTCGGAGTCCTCCGATGCGATTTCGATAGCGGAGGACGGGAGTATAACTGAAATTGTGCAGGAGACACTGGATCAGTCGTACTATGATGTGACGGAGCTGGAGTCGATGATCAGCTCGGAGGTGGCGGAATACAATTCTGAGCATGGCGCGGATTCCATTAAGGTGGAGAAATTTGACAATGACGGCAGTGCGGTGACGTTAAAACTCTGGTTTTCATCGGCGGAAGACTATGCGGAGTTTAATAATGTAGAGTTTTACTGCGGTTCGATCATCAATGCGCAGCTGGAAGGTTACCTGTTTGACGGATCCTTTTACCGGGTGACGGAGGGAGAGGTGTCCGGCAGTGCGGTGAGCTACACGAAAGTGTTTGAGGACATGTCTGCGACAGTCGTAATTGTTCAGGCGCCGATGGAAGTGCATTTTGAGGAAAATGAAGTGACCTTTATCAGTACAAATGCAGAGATGCTCTCTGCCGATACGGTAAATGCGAGCGGAGAGCAGGAAGGGACAGAGGCTCTGGTGCTTCCGTCAAGCAAAGTATATGAGGGCGAGGAGGCAACGTACGCGGAACAGAAAGAGGCGAACCGCGTATATATCATCTGTGAGTAAGGTTCCTGCGAAGGTACGGAACAAATCGTTTCATTATTCCTGCGCAGAGTCAGGGATACAAAGTGGAGAGGAGAACATTATGGAAAAGACAATGGAAAAAATCGTAGCGCTCGCAAAAGGAAGAGGGTTCGTATACCCGGGCTCAGAGATTTACGGCGGCCTGGCGAATACCTGGGACTACGGGAACCTTGGCGTGGAACTTAAAAATAACGTCAAGCAAGCCTGGTGGCAGAAGTTTGTGCGCGAAAATCCATACAATGTCGGCGTGGACTGCGCGATTCTGATGAACCCGCAGACCTGGGTCGCCAGCGGTCATCTCGGCGGTTTCGCGGATCCGCTGATGGACTGCAAGGAGTGCCATGAGCGTTTCCGTGCGGATAAGGTAATTGAAGATTATTGTGCGGAACAGGGGCTGACACTGGACAAGCCGATAGATGCGTTTTCTCAGGAAGAGATGCGGGATTACATTGAGGAACATAAGATTCCCTGTCCATCCTGCGGCAAACACAATTTCACCGATATCCGTCAGTTTAACCTGATGTTCAAGACCTTCCAGGGTGTGACGGAGGATGCGAAGAATACGGTTTATCTGCGTCCGGAGACCGCGCAGGGTATATTTGTGAACTTTAAAAATGTACAGCGTACTTCCCGCAAAAAGCTGCCGTTCGGCATCGCACAGATCGGAAAGTCCTTCCGTAACGAGATCACGCCGGGAAACTTCACCTTCCGCACCCGTGAGTTTGAGCAGATGGAGCTGGAGTTTTTCTGTGTGCCGGGGACGGATCTCGACTGGTTCCAGTACTGGAGAAGCTTCTGCTTTGAGTGGCTGAAAAAGCTGGGCATGAATGAGAGTGAGCTGCGCCTGCGCGACCATGATCCGGAAGAGCTTTGCTTCTACAGCAAGGGGACGACCGATATTGAGTTCCTGTTTCCGTTCGGCTGGGGCGAGCTCTGGGGTATCGCAGACCGTACCGACTATGACCTGACACAGCATCAGAATACATCCGGCCAGGATATGACTTATTTTGATGAGGAAAAGAAGGAGAAATACATCCCATACGTGATCGAGCCGTCCCTCGGTGCGGATCGTGTCGTGCTGGCATTTTTGTGCAGCGCGTATGATGAGGAGGAACTCGAAGGCGGGGACATGCGCACCGTGCTTCATTTCCACCCGGCCATCGCTCCGGTTAAGATCGGCGTGCTGCCGCTCTCCAAAAAGCTGAACGAAGGCGCCGAGAAGGTATATACAGAGCTTTCAAAATATTACAACTGCGAATTTGACGACCGCGGCAACATCGGCAAACGTTATCGCAGACAGGATGAGATCGGCACTCCGTTCTGTGTGACCTATGACTTTGATTCTGAGACAGACGGTGCCGTGACGGTGCGCGACCGTGACAGCATGGAGCAGGAACGCATAAAGATCGAAGACCTGAAAGCGTATTTTGAGGAGAAATTTGCGTGGTAAAAGCCACTGCACGAAAAAGGAACAGAATCCCCGGAGCTGGTTATCCGGGGGTTTTCTTTTGGCAACCGTTCAGAACAGCGGCCTGCTGTTCCGGGTTGTTACTTATTTTGTGTTTGAAGGTATATGCAGCGGATAAAAATTCTGTTTGCTGTATCATTTTTTCAAACAGAATGCTATAATGATCACGAACCAGAGAACAGCTGTCCGGAAACGAGTTTCTTTTTGGCAGAGTTCCGGAGTAAGTACCCGGATGGAGAATGCGGGGCGCAGGGAGGAAACAATGGAGATTGTTTTAAAGAATTTAACGATGAAATTTCCGGGGCGCGACCGGAAAAAGAAGGAAGAAGTCGTTGCGGTAAATGATTTTACGTTTACAATCCCGGACGGGGAGCTGATCGGGCTACTCGGGCCATCCGGCTGCGGGAAAAGTACGACGCTGAATCTGATCAGCGGACTGCTGAAGCCGACAGAAGGGAAAATTTTTTTCGGAAAAGATGATGTGACGAACCTGGCGCCGGAGCATCGCGGCATTGGGCTGGTGTTTCAGAATTATGCGCTGTACCCGCACCTGACGGTACGGCAAAACATCTTATTCCCACTGGAGAACCGCAAGGGAAAGGATCGGCTGTCAAAGGAACAGATGCGGAAAATGGCGGATGAGGCGGCGCATCTGGTACAGATCGATCAGCTGATGGATCGGCGGCCGGCGGAGCTGTCCGGCGGCCAGCAGCAGCGGGTGGCGATTGCGCGCGCTCTGGTAAAGCAGCCGAGAGTACTGCTTCTGGATGAGCCTCTTTCGAATCTGGATGCGAGACTGCGGCTGCAGACGAGGGATGAGATCCGCCGGATTCAGCGGGAAACCGGTATTACGACGATTTTTGTGACGCACGACCAGGATGAGGCGATGAGTATCTCAGACCGGATTGTGGTGATGAAGGAAGGAGTGGTACAGCAGACTGGAAAACCACAGGAGGTCTATGACAGCCCGGCGAATCTGTTTGTCGCAAAGTTTCTCGGAACGCCGCCGATCAATGTGTTCGAGGGACGGCTGCGGGACGGCTGGCTTTTTATTGGAGAGAACCGGGTCCTCAGGGTGCAGGGGGAAAGCGGGCAGCGGACAAATGCCGAGCAGGAGGTCTGGGTCGGTGTTCGCCCGGAAGGTTTTCTTTTGCGCGAGGATGGACCGTTTGTCTGTGACCTTGGCGGTGTTGAGGTGATGGGACGCGACATCAGTGTCCTTTCCCGGAATCGGGCATCGGTGAATCCGACCGTCCGTTCTATCATCAGCACAGAAAGCCGGGTAGATACGTCGCGCCCGACGGTTCGTTTTGCGCTGCGGCCGGAAAAAGTGTTCCTTTTTGATAAAAAGACAGAAGCGCGCATCCGGTGTGGATTACTGGGAGAAGCTGCTTCCTGCGCAGCGGACAGCTATCATAACAGGCCGGAAAACGCGCATGCGGCTCCCGATGCGGCAGACGCAGCGCATGCGGAACCGGCGGACAGACAGGAGGCACGGCGATGAATATGGCGAAAGGGCGTTTTGACGGTATAAAGGGCTGGCTGTGCCTTCTTCCGGCGATTGTGTTCCTGGGGGTGTTTCTGGTATATCCGCTGGTTGATGTCTTTATTTACTCTTTTGAGGAGGGGTATAATTTTACCTCTCAGACTTATTACGGCATTGGACTTTATAATTACTCCTACGTCCTGCATGACCCTTATTTTATGCAGGCTGTAAAAAATACGTTTATTCTTGTGATTATCACAGTGCCACTCTCGACTGGCATCGCCCTGCTGATTTCGGTTGCGCTGTGCTCTATCAGACGGTTTCGGAATCTTCTGCAGACCATTTATTTTCTGCCCTATGTGACCAACACGCTGGCAGTTGGTCTGGTGTTTATGATTTTATTTCAACAGACGGCTTACAGCGATGGTCTGGTGAATCAGCTGATCAAATTCTTTGGGGGCAGTGCGGTAGACTTTATCGACGGACCGTACTGGGCAAAAATGTTTGTCCTGTGCGTTTATACGATCTGGGTTGTCATGCCGTTCAAAATTCTGATTCTGACGGGTGCGCTCGCTTCCGTCAATGAGGATTACTATAAGGCTGCGCGGGTGGATGGCACCTCCAGCTTCCGGATCTTCCGCCGGATCACACTGCCGATGATTTCTCCGATGATTTTTTACCTGGTGATTACCGGCTTCATCGGTGCGTTTAAGGCATACAGCGATGTGGTTGCGCTCTTTGGTACGGATCTGAACGCGGCTGAGATGAACACGATCGTCGGATATGTATATGATATGCTCTATGGCGACAGCGGCGGATATCCTTCGTACGCCAGCGCGGCGGCGATCATCCTGTTTGTGATTATACTGACTATTACGTGCATTAATCTGATGGTGAGCAGGAAGAAAAAGTGAAGGGACGCATGGAGGAACGAGATGGAACGTGCATTTGATTTTGGAAAGGCCGAACGGAGGGAGAAAATTGGTTCACGCATTCTGGGCGCCGTTAAGGGAGTGTTTCTGGCGCTGTGGGCGCTGATTGTGCTGTTTCCGTTTTACTGGATGGTGCTGACGTCGGTGAAAAGCTACAGTGAGTACAGCTCGGAGTCTGTTCCGAAGTTTTTTACGCTGACGCCGACTCTGCAGAATTACGCGGACGCGTTTACGGAGGTGCCGTTGGCGCGTTATCTGGCAAATACGCTGCTTTTCGCGGTGGCGACAACGGTGCTGATGCTGGCAGTGATTACGCTGGCGGCGTTTGCCTTTGCACGGCTGGAGTTTCGCGGGAAGAATCTGGTGTTTGTGTTTTTCCTTTCACTGATGATGATCCCGAATGAGCTGGTGATTATCACGAATTTTGTGACGATCACAAATCTGAATTTGCGGAACAGCTATGCCGGACTGATTCTGCCTTCGGTGACGTCGGTCTTCTATATTTATCTGCTGAAGGAGAATTTTGAGCAGATCCCGGACAGTCTGTATTATGCCGCAAAGGTGGATGGAACTTCGGATTTTAAGTATCTGTGGAAGGTGATGCTGCCGATCTCTAAGCCGACGATGACGACCGTCACGATTCTGAAGGTGATTGAGTGCTGGAATTCTTACGTATGGCCGCGCCTGATTACGGATGACCCGAACTATTATCTGGTGTCGAACGGAATACAGGAGATCCGGGAAAATGGATTCGGACGGGAAAATATTCCGGCGATGATGGCAGCGGTGGTAGTGATCTCCGTGCCATTGATTGTGCTGTTTCTGATTTTCCGTAAGCAGATCATGGCGGGGGTATCCCGTGGCGGCCTGAAAGCGTAATGCCAAAGGATGGCGGCAAAGCAACGCGCAGAAGCTGAAAAAGACGGGCAGGCAGCAGAATAGTCTGAAAATGGAGGCATCGCAGGAATTGCGATGAACGGATGGTCTTTGAAGGGCGGGAAAAACGGAATTGAGGAAAACCAGAGGATATATTATGAGACGAGACACGGTGAAACAGATAGGGAAACGCAATGGAAGGCTGGACAGCTCTGGCGTTGGGGCGCGGCGCGGCGTTCTGGCGGCGCTGCTGATTATTTTTTGCATGGTTTTACTGACTGGATGCCACGGTTCGCAGGAGACGAAGGAGGCCTTTGAGGTTCCGGAGGAGTTTGACACTTCGCGTGACTATGAGATTACCTTCTGGGCGAAGAATGATACGAATAAGAGCCAGGTGGCGATCTATGAGCAAGCGATTGAAGATTTTGAAGCGCTGTATCCGAATATTACGGTGAATATCCGGCTGTATACGGATTACTCGGATATTTATAACGATGTTATTACGAACATTGCGACGGATACGACGCCCAATGTCTGCATTACGTACCCGGATCACATCGCAACCTACCTGACCGGTGATAACCAGGTGGTAGCGCTGGATAACCTGATGACGGATGAAAAATACGGACTGGGAGGAAGTGAGCTGGCTTTTGACTCCCCGACGGTGGATGAGGTAGTGTCGCAGTTTCTGGACGAATGTCAGATCAACGGATATTATTACGCGCTTCCGTATATGCGGTCCACAGAAGCCTGCTATGTGAATAAGACGTATGTTGAGGCGCTTGGCTTTGAACTTCCGGAGACGCTGACCTGGGATTTTATCTGGGAAGTCTGTGATGCGGCGATGGAGAAGGATGAGGATGGAAATTTTGTCGTGAATGGGCAGAGTGTGATGATTCCGTTTATTTACAAATCCACGGACAACATGATGATCACGATGCTCAAACAGCTGGATGCCGGGTATTCGACCGCAGAGGGGGACGTTTTGCTCTTCAATGACACAACGACGGAATTGCTGTATGAGATTGCGGCGCGTGCGGAAGAAAGAGAATTTTCCACTTTCAAGATTTCCGGATATCCAGCCAACTTCCTCAACGCAGGGCAGTGTATTTTTGCCATCGACTCGACTGCCGGAGCTACCTGGATGGGAACGGATGCGCCGCTGCTTGACATCAGCGAAGACAAGCTGGTAGAATTTGAAACGGTGGTGATGGCGGTTCCCCAGTATGATACGGAGAATGTACAGATGATCTCACAGGGACCATCCATCTGTATCTTTAATAAAGAGGATTCCCAGGAAGTGCTCGCGTCCTGGCTGTTTGCACAGTATCTTCTCACGAACGAGGTGCAGATTGGATATTCTCAGACGGAGGGGTATCTTCCGGTTACGACAAAAGCACAGGAGTCTGACGAGTACCAGGACTATCTGTCCCGGTCAGGAGAGGACAATTCGACCTACTACAGCGTGAAGATTGATGCTGCAAAGCTGTTGCTGGAAAACATTGAAAATACCTTTACGACGGAAGTTTTTAACGGCTCCACCTCCCTGCGCAGTGCGGCCGGGCAGCTGATTGAGAATACGACAAAGTCAGCCCGACGCGGGGAAACCATTGACGACGCTTATTTCGAGACCCTTTATGATGATGTGACTTCGCTCTATCGCCTCGATCAGATTGAGACGACGGATGAGGATTCCGGCGGTTTAAAAGACCTCGGACCGCTGCCGCAGACCTCTGTGATTCTGCTGGCGGGCCTTGCTGCGGTGTGGGCGCTGATTCTGCTCTCTTTCCTGTGGCAGGCGGTGAAGAAGAAAAAACAGGAGAGCTAATACGATAAGAAAAAGGAGGAACCAAAATGGAACTAAAAGAAATACTTCGGCATGTAGACCACACGCTGCTCTCGCAGAGCGCGACCTGGGAACAGATTCAGCAGATCTGTGATGACGCGGTGAAATACGAAACGGCGTCTGTGTGTATTCCGCCGAGCTATGTAAAGCAGGTCAGGGATTATTTTGACCGTCTGGCATCGATGGATACTCCGGCCGTCTGCACGGTTATCGGATTCCCGAATGGCTATCAGACGACTGCGGTTAAGGAATTCGAGACAAAGGACGCGATTGCGAACGGCGCGGACGAGATTGACATGGTGATTAACATCGGCTGGGTGAAAGATCAGAACTATGATTGTCTTCTGGATGAAATCCGTACGCTGAAGGCGGCCTGCGGCAGCAAAATTCTGAAGGTGATCATTGAGACCTGCCTGCTGACGGAGGAGGAGAAGATCCGCCTCTGCGAGATTGTTACGGAAGCAGGTGCGGACTTTATCAAAACATCTACCGGATTCAGCACAGGAGGCGCGACCTTCGAGGACGTCGCCCTGTTTGCGAAACACGTAGGCAGCAACGTGAAAATCAAGGCTGCCGGAGGAATTTCCTCCCTTGACGACGCAGCGCATTTTCTGGAATTGGGCGCTTCCCGGCTTGGTACGAGCCGTATTGTAAAAATCGCGAAAGCACAGCAGTGATAAAGTCTGGATAGACGAAAGCAGTGAAAAAGGATCCTTTTTGCCGGTATTCTTTGTGGCAGAAGGGATCCTTTTCTGCGCATGGCTGCGAGAGGTGTTTTCCAGCTGCGCAAAGAATATTTCCGGTTAACGTCAGATGCGGTCGCGCAGACAGCAGGACTGGGCAAAGCCGTCTTCTGCACGACCGCAGGCGTATTATTTTGCGAACTTCCGGGAATACTAGGGACAAATCATTAAGACGGAAAACAATCCTATGAAAAAAATGACGAAATGGTATTTGCTGCTGGTGCTGGCTCTTGTGCTTCTGTGTGTGATCTGTGCCTGGTATTATATGGGGGTGCGGACAAGCCGGCCGGATAATGCGGAGCTTGTGCGGGCAGAAAAAAATCTGGAAGGGAGATGGGACAGCTTTGGGTGCTTCAGATACGCTTTACCTGAAAATCGATAAGAATGTGAGGATTTCCGGAGGGGCAGCGTCTGTCCGCCTGGGCGAACTTGCACAGATTTGCTGCGCAGATAAACCGACGGAAAATAAGGTGAAGACTCTGCGGCTGCCGACAGAGCGGATACACGGGCCAGGACGCTATGTATATTCTCTGATGGATGTGCTGCCTGTCATCTGGCAGGAATACCCGAAGATTGCGGTGAATAATCTCGGTGAGACGGATTTTATCCTGACAGTGGAAAAGCCTTCTGTGGGGGAAGGAGGCCCGGAACGGATCTGGAGCGGTTTTAAAACCGTGCTGATTTGTTTTCTGTCTTTTTTGGAGCGGCCTTCTCGATTATGGCATTTCATATGGATGTGGGGATGACGGATTTGTTTGCACGGTTGTATGAGCTGCTGACCGGAGCGTCTTCGGGAGGGGCTATGCTGCTGGAGATTCCTTATTCCATTGGAGTAGGTCTGGGAATTCTGCTGTTTTTCCACCATTTTGCGCGCAGGAAGAACCAGGCGGAGCCAACACCGCTGCAGGTGCAGATGCGGGTCTATGAGAACGATGTCGATACGACGGTGATTGAGGCAGATGAGAGGAAGCATACGCAGGAGAAAAAAGAGGAGCGGGGAGGAACTGCTGCCCCAAAGAGCCACGATTTAGAATAGCAGGCCGCAGACCGCCTGCTGCTCTGAATGGTGATCAAAAAATGTAGAAAGGTGCCGGAAGAATGGGACAGGTATTGGCGGTCATCGTTGGATTTGCGTCTGGTTTTCTGGTGGCGGGCGGAGTGGCGTCCGTTATGATCGGACTTGGAATATTGACGCGTTTTATTGGCATTTCACATACTGCGCGGCAGATTTTGTGGTATGAGGATGCAATTTTTCTGGGGGCCATGGCCGGAGATGTGGTCACCCTGTTTGATTTTAAACTGGCAGGCGGGGCGTGGATGCTGGTACCAGCGGGACTTTTTATTGGAATCTTTATCGGCGGCTGGATCATGGCTCTTGCGGAGATTGTTGACATTTTTCCGGTTTACAGCAGGAAACTGGGCATTTCGCAGAATGTAAGCTGGCTGGTGATTGCGCTTGCGGCCGGGAAGGTGACAGGGAGCCTGCTGTTCTTTTTCCGGCATCTGGGATAAAGAAGGAAGGTATTAAAATGGATTTTCGGGAAAATAGGCTTGAAAAGGAGGTAGGGTTGTAGTAAAGTATAGCCGAAGTTGAAGGCATCGTTACTGTTTACGCCCGACCACGTACTTGCAGTGCAGTCGGAGGCGAAAACGCAGAGGTTGCAGGCATCTGGCTCCTCGCGAAGCGATTTTGCTGGCCAGATGCTGTTCGGAACAGAGTTACGAATTTACAGGGGGATATTACAAATGATTTCAGAAAAAATGCGTCCTTTCCTCGCAAACAATTCCGCGATCCGCATGATGTTTGAGGAAGGAAAGAAAATGGCGGAGCTTTACGGTGCGGATCAGGTCTATGATTTCAGTCTGGGGAATCCGAATGTACCGGCGCCGCAGCGGGTAAATCAGGCGATTAAGGATATTCTGGATGAGGAGGACCCGCTTTTTGTACATGGCTACATGAGTAATGCAGGTTATCCGGAAGTGCGCGAGGCGATCGCAGAGAATCTGAACCAGCGGTTTGGCACGAAATTCGGCGGGCGGAATCTGATCATGACAGTAGGGGCCGGGAGCGGCCTGAATGTTGCGCTGAAGACATTGCTGAACCCCGGAGATGAGGTGATCACGTTTGCACCATATTTTCTGGAGTATCGCGCGTATGTGACGAATTACGACGGTGTGCTGATAACGGCAGATCCGGACCCGGAAACCTTTCAGATCAACCAGGAGGCATTCCGGGCTAAGATCACCGCAAAGACAAAGGCGGTGATTATCAATAATCCGAATAATCCGACCGGTGTGGTTTATTCAGAAGAGACGATCGGGGCACTGGCGGCGATTCTCGGGGAAAAGCAGAAGGAGTACGGACACGCGATTTATCTGATTTCCGACGAACCTTACCGGGAGCTGGTGTTTGACGGGGCGACGGTTCCGTTTGTGACAAAATATTATGACAATACGATTGTGGTTTATTCTTATAGTAAATCTCTCTCTCTTCCGGGAGAGCGCATCGGTTATGTGCTGATTCCGGATGAAGTGGAAGAGAGTGCCCTGACAATTGATGCCGCGACGATCGCGAACCGCATCAGCGGCTGTGTGAATGCGCCGTCTCTGATTCAGCTGGCAGTTGGCAGATGCGTGGACTGCCAGGCGGATCTCGCGTTCTATGACAGGAATCGCAAGACCCTTTATGAGGGACTGACCGGGCTTGGCTTTACCTGTGTCCGCCCACAGGGCGCGTTCTATTTATGGCTGAAGGTGCCGGCTGCAAAGACTGCGGGCGGTGAAGCAGATGCCGTCGCTGCCGAGACCGCGTTTGTGAATGCGGCGAAAAAATACCATATTCTGATTGTGCCGGGCAGCTCATTTGCCTGTCCGGGTTATGTACGTCTGGCGTATTGCGTATCCTACGATACGATCGTGAATTCCCTGCCGGAGTTTGCAAAACTTGGCAAAGAATGTCTTTGAAAAACGGCGGTCGGGAATTTGCGCAGCTGGAAAGGTACGGAACAGTACGGGTAATTTTTTACGGGAGAGATAAGAAGGATGAAGATCATTATTATAGGTCTGGGCAAGGTGGGTACGGCTCTGGCCGCAGAGCTCTGCGACGAGGAAAATGATGTCACGGTCATAGACAAAAAGGAAGACCTCGTGGAGGATATATCGGGTCAGTATGACCTGATGGGGATCACAGGAAATGGCGCGAGCCATTCAACACAGGTGGAAGCCGGGATTGAGACCGCTGATCTGCTGATCGCAGTCACGGGGTCCGATGAGATCAACCTGCTCTGCTGTCTGCTGGCAGAAGACGGTGGCAAATGTCATTCCATCGCACGGGTGCGAAATCCGGAATATCATTCGGAGATTGGTTTTATCCGGGATAAGTTTCACATCTCCATGATTATCAACCCGGATATGGCGGCTGCGCTGGAGATTGCGCGGAACCTGAAATTCCCGTCCGCGATTGATGTGGACTCGTTTGCAAAGAACCGCGTGGATATCCTGAAGTTCCGCCTTCGGGAGGGATCGGTGCTGGACGGACTGCGGATTGCGGATTTGCCCCGCAAGATTCACAGCAATATCCTGATCTGCGCAATTGAGCGGGGGGAGGAGCTGATTATTCCGGATGGCAATACCGTACTGCGGGAGAAGGATCAGATCGCGATTGTAGCGGGAAGCACGGATGCAAATCAGTTTTTCCGTCAGGTGGGAATTCTTTCCAATCAGGTGAAAAATATTATGATTGTCGGCGGCAGTCCGCTGGCTTACTATCTGACCGTGCTGCTACAGGCGGTCGGGATCCGGGTCAAGATTATTGAGAAAAGCTATGAGCGCTGTGAGGCTCTCAGCGAGATGCTTCCCAAAGCGACGATCGTCCATGGAGACGGTACGGATAAGGAGCTGCTGCTGGAAGAGGGACTGGAACAGTACGAAGGATTTGCGGCTCTGACGAATATTGATGAAGAAAATATTCTGATATCTCTGTATGCGAAGAAAATCGAGGGACAGAGAAAAATCGTCACGAAAATCAACCGGATTGCTTTTGACGAGGTGATCCGGGAGCTGGACTTGGATACAATCGTCCATCCGAAGGATATCACGGCGGAGATGATTATTCGCTATGCGCGTTCCATGAAAAACACATTTGGAAGCAATGTGGAGACGCTGCATAAGATCATCGACGGGAAGGCGGAGGCGCTGGAATTCATCATCCGTTCGAAATCACGCGTGACAGATACCACTTTGCAGGATCTTCCGATCCGCAAGGGAATTCTGGTGGCCTGCATTTACCGCCAGGGGAAAAACATTATTCCGCGAGGCGCCGATCAGATGCAGGCCGGCGACAGTGTGATCATTGTCACGCAGGAGAAAGGACTCGGAGATATTGAGGATATCCTGGAGTAGAACGAACGTGGATGCTGCCGTTATAGGTCACACCTATAGTGGTTGACATAAGGTAAATCTGACTATGGTGTGACCTGTAACAACCGAAGAGGACAGTACAGATATGAATTATAAATTAATCCGATACATACTTGGATGGGTCTTGATTCTGGAGGCCGGACTGATGCTTCCGGCTCTGGTAATTGCCCTGATTTACCGGGAGCAGGAAGGCTTTGCTTTGCTTTCCGGGATGGGCTTTTGCGTGGCGGCGGGACTTCTTTTGTCGCTGAAAGGCCCCGAGAAAAAGAAAATGCACGCCCGGGAGGGATTCCTGACGGTATCTCTGTGCTGGATTGTACTCAGCGCGTTTGGCGCGCTGCCGTTTGTGATTGCGGGAGCGATCCCGAACTATATTGACGCGCTGTTTGAGACGGTATCGGGTTTTACAACCACTGGTTCTACCATTCTCTCAGATGTGGAATCCCTGCCCCACTGTCTGCTGTTCTGGCGCAGCTTTACGCACTGGATCGGCGGTATGGGCGTACTGGTCTTTATCATGTCGATTCTTCCGCTGGCGGGCGGCGGCAATATGTATATGATGAAAGCAGAGAGCACGGGACCTTCGGTGGGCAAGCTGGTACCGAAGGTAAAGGGGACCGCAGGGCTTTTATATCGCATGTATGTGGCTCTGAGTCTGCTCATGCTGGTTCTTTTACTGCTAGGCGGCATGCCGCTGTTTGATTCCCTGATTACCGTATTTGGCACGGCTGGCACAGGCGGCTTCGGGATCCGGAATGACAGCATGGCGAGCTATAATACATATCTGCAGATTGTGACAACGGTGTTCATGATTCTGTTCGGTGTGAATTTCAGCTTTTACTATCTGCTCTGGAAAAAGAAGTGGAAGGCCGCGTTCGGGATGACAGAGGTGCGGATTTACCTGCTGATTATTCTGACTTCGGTTGTGCTGATTTCGGTCAACATCTATGGGATGTTTGACGGTGTGCTGGAGACCATCCAGCAGGCGGCGTTTCAGGTGGCGACAATCATTACGACTACCGGCTTCGCTACCACGGATTTTGACCAGTGGCCGTCGCTTTCCAAGACGATTCTGATGCTTCTGATGTGCATTGGCGCGTGTGCGGGCAGCACGGGCGGCGGCATTAAGGTGCAGCGTATTATGATTCTGGTCCGCTCGATCCGAAATGAGCTTGATGTGATTGTACATCCTCATCATGTTCGGAAGCAGAAGATTGACGGGCACGTGATTGAGCAGTCTACCGTGCGCTCTGTGAATGTATTTCTGGTTGCCTATGCAGCGGTGTTCGCGCTGTCGCTTCTGGTTGTTTCGATTGACAATTATGATTTTACAACGAATTTCACCGCGGTAGCGGCAACCCTGAACAACATCGGCCCTGGCCTGGAGGTGGTCGGGCCGACCGGAAACTTTGGCGGGTTTTCGTATCTCTCGAAGCTGGTAATGATTTTCGATATGCTGGCGGGACGTCTGGAACTGTATCCGATGCTGATTCTGTTCTCGCGGGGAACGTGGAGAAAATGATAAATGGAAAAAACTGCCGCCGGTCCTGAATGGACTGACGGCAGTTTTGCTGTTCGTGCACAGGGGCGGGTACGTTCCCTATCCGATATCACATGCGGCAGATGCTTCTTCTTCGGTCTTTCCTGACGCAGATTCCGGCAGCAGCAGTTCTACAAGTTCAATCTTATTCTCCTCCATTTTCAGAACCAGAAGCTGTGTGCCATTCTCCATGGTGACCGCATCCTGCTCTTCCGGAAGATCATCGAGCAGCTCGATGACCAGGCCGCCGATCGAGTCACAGGCCTCGGACTCCAGAGACAGGCCAAGCGTATCGTTGATATCATCCAGCTTGACCGATCCTTCGATCTGATATTCGCGGTCGGATATTTTACGGATCTGGTTTGCCTCATCCTCGTCGTATTCGTCCCGGATATCTCCGACGATCTCTTCGAGCAGGTCTTCGAGAGAAACGATGCCGACGGTTTCTCCATATTCGTCCAGTACCACCGACAGGCTGGCGGAATCCTCCCGCATGGAATCCAGCAGATCGGCTGTCTTTTTGAATTCGTAGGAAAAATGGGGCTTATACATGGCTTCTTCCAGAGAAAAGTCCCATCCGCCGTCGTAGCAGAAAAATTTTTTTATGTTCAGGATACCAATGACGTGGGATGGATCCTCATGGTAAACAGGAAGCCGTGAATATTTTTCACTGCGAAATGTCTGCTTAATCTCATCGTAGGTATCTGTGTCGCTGATCATGACTACCTCTGAGCGGGGAACCATGACATCCTTGACCAGAGAATCGCCGAAATCTACAACATTGTAGATCATCTCGCGCTCTTCTTTTTCAATTACACCTTCCTGGTGGCTGACATCAACAAACGTACGCAGCTCCTGCTCTGTTACCGGTTCCATGGAACCGTTCAGATCAATGTGAAATGGCAAAAGCAGCAGACTGCAGACGGAATTGATAATGAAAATCACCGGCGTCAGCAGCTTCATCAGTACGCTGATGACCGGGCAATACAATAAAGCCAGCTTTTCCGGGTAATTGGAAGCAATGGTCTTCGGTGTGATCTCTCCAAAAATCAGGATCAGAATCGTAAGGACAGCGGTTGCGATGCTGACGGAACCGTCTCCCACCAGTTTAATGGCCAGGGATGCGGTCAGTGCAGAGAGAAAGTTATTCACAAGGTTATTTCCAATCAAAAGGGTACTCAGAAGCTTAGAACGGTTTTCCACCGTTTTGAGAACAGTAAGAGCACGCTTATCTCCTTCATCCGCAAGCGACTGCAGACGAATCCGGTTTGCGGTCGTCAGAGCAGTTTCCGCGGAAGAAAAGAACGCGGATAAAAAGAATAAAATAAGTAAAATAAGTAAAATAATCAATAGTAGCCCACTGGCGTCATCCGATGCCAAAAGATCATCTCCCTTTTTTAAAATGCTGTAAATTAATCTTTAGAGCGTATGATACAACAGAATAAGGAAAAAAGCAACGTAAAGTTATGGTAAAATGAAGCAGTCAGGAAAAACCCAAATTTTTACGGCCGCCCAAGTGCAGTAATTTAGCGTTTTTTCACTTGACATAGTTTTACCTCATGTTAAAATACATAAAGCGGGCGATTTCTCCCAGTCAGAAACGGGAAACAGATATCGCAGGATTACGACAGGATAAACAGGGTAAACGACTTACGTCGTTTACTATATATTGAAGGAGCAGTGAAGGTATGCCAAAGAAAGCATCAGGTTCCCGGCCATTTCTGGTTGGTGTTGATGTAGGGTCTACGACGACAAAGATTGTTGTGACGGATCCGGAGACAAAGCAGATATTATATTCTGATTACAGACGACATAACGCGGCGCAGGTACATAGTGTGTGCCTAGCGCTCGACGCTTTTATGGAGAATTTTCCGGACGCCGTGCTGCGGCTGGCTCTGACCGGCTCAGGCGGCGGTGAAATTGCGAAACGCCTGGGAGTTCCCTATATACAGGAGGTTGTGGCGAATTCGATTGCGCTGCGCGTGTATTATCAGGAGGTAGGGACGGCGATTGAGCTGGGCGGTCAGGACGCGAAGATGATTTTCTTTCATCGGGACGCGGCGACCGGCGCGCTGAATGTGAGCGATATGCGTATGAATGGCAGCTGCGCGGGCGGTACCGGTGCGTTTATTGATGAGATCGCGAAGGTTCTGAAGACGCCTGTAGAGGAATTTAATGCACTCGCGGCGCAGGGAAGCTGTGTTTACGATATTTCCGGTCGGTGCGGTGTGTACGCGAAGACGGATATCCAGCCGCTTCTGAATCAGGGCGTTTCCCGGCAGGATCTGGCGCTCTCGGCATTTCACGCGATCGCGAAACAGACCATCGGCGGTCTGACACAGGGGCTTGATATTGAGAAACCGGTTGTTTTCGAGGGCGGACCGCTGACCTTTAATCCTAGGCTGATCGGAGTATTTGCTGAGCGGCTGGGACTTTCCCCGGAGGAAACTCTGATCCCGGAACGGCCGGAGATTATGATTGCTTATGGTGCGGCACTGTCACTGGAGAACATGTTTGCCGCCCGCACGTCGGAATACACGCCCGGGCAGCTGCGGGAGCGGCTGGAAATGCCCGCTCACTCCGGTCAGCGGCAGGACGGTCCATCCACGGAGGTTCACTGCCGGAAGAATGGCGGGCAGGCAACGTCAGCTGCTGCGGATTCCTGTGCACCGGGAGATTCTGCAGGGGGTTCTGCGGGGACGGCGGCCGTTGGGACGTATGACCCTTCAAAGCCGTACTTTTCCTCAGAGGAAGAACAGGAGCGTTTTCTGGCACGCCATACGCTGAAAGAGTGTACGCCTTATCAGCCGCAGCCAGGGGAGAAGGTCCGCGCGTATCTGGGCATTGATTCCGGCAGTACAACGACGAAATTTGTTCTGATGGATGAACAGGAGAATATTCTGGATTCTTTTTATTCGCCGAATGAGGGAGAGCCTCTGATGGTTGCGAAAAAAGCGCTTCTTGCGATTCGGGATCGTTACCGTGCGGCGGGAGCCGAGCTGTCCATTCTTGCAGCCGGGTCGACCGGATACGGTGAGATGCTTTTTTCAAAGGCGTGGAGCACAGAATGTCATATGGTGGAGACCGTTGCGCATGCAAGAGCGGCGGCAAAGTATGTGGATGACGCGACCTTTATTCTGGATATCGGCGGTCAGGATATGAAAGCCATCTGGGTGGATCACGGGATTGTTACGAATATTGTCGTCAATGAAGCCTGTTCCTCGGGCTGCGGTTCTTTTCTGGAGAACTTTGCTTCTTCCCTGCATATTCCGGTGAAGGAGATCGCGAAGACCGCCTTTGCTTCGAAGCAGCCGGCGGTCCTTGGCAGCCGCTGCACGGTATTCATGAACAGCAGCATTGTTACAGAACAGCGAAACGGCAAGCAGTCCGGCGATATCATGGCAGGGCTCTGCCGTTCTATCATAGAAAATGTTTTTACAAAGGTGATTCGGATATCGAATCTGGATTCTCTCGGCGATACGATTGTTGTACAGGGCGGTACCTTTCAGAATGACGCAGTGCTCTGCGCACTGGAGCAGTACACCGGCCGTGAAGTGACAAGGGCACCCTATCCGGGGCTGATGGGCGCGATCGGCGCGGCACTGCTGACGAAAGAGCATTGTGCGGCGGCAGAAGGCTTTGCGCGTACCTTTATCGGTCTGGATGCGGTTGAGCAGTTTTCTTATACACAGGAATCCAATTCTCCGTGCCCGTTCTGCACCAATCACTGCAAGCGCACGATTGTCCGCTTTTCGAACGGGAATTCCTGGATTACGAACAATCGCTGTGAGCGGGGGGAGATCCTGGGCGACCCGAAGGATGTGCACGTGCGCGAACAGCTGAAAGAAAAGAAAGCGGAAAAAGACCGCGTACCGAACCTGTTCCGGCTGCGCGAGGAGCTTTTGTTCCGCGAATATCCATATCCGAAAGTAAGCAAAGAAGCGCGCGGCATTACGATTGGCATTCCCCGTGTGCTTTCCTTCTGGGAGACGATGCCGTTCTGGACGACGTTCTGGAAATCGCTCGGTTTTGACGTGCGCATTTCAGATAAGAGCACACGGAAAATTTATGAGAACGGTCTTTCCGCTGTGATTTCGGATACCGTTTGTTTCCCGGCCAAGCTCGTTCACGGACACATCCGGAACCTGGTGGAAAAGGGGAAAAATAAGGACGGTGCTGTGGAAACGCCCCCTCACTTCGTTCGGCGGCAGGACGAATCGTCCAAGAAAGTTCGCTGCGCGAAGGACGGTTCTGTGGACCGCATTTTCATGCCTTCGATTACAACGGTGCATTCGGAAAATACAGAGAAGACGAGCGAGTCCATGTGTGCGGTGGTGAAAGGCTATCCGATTGTGATCCGCAATTCGGATAATCCGGAAAAACGCTGGGGGATTCCCTTTGATGCACCATTGTTCCACTGGCATAAAACGACGGACCGCAATCGTCAGTTGACAAAATATATGAATGAGACCTTTGGCATTCCGGCGGAAGAGACGATGCAGGCGATTGCAGCCGGAGACGAAGCACAGGAGACCTTTTCGCGCGAGCTGAAAAAAGCTGGTCAGGAGATCATCGACCAGGTGGAAAAAGATGGAAGCTATGCGGTGGTGCTGGCCTCTCGTCCTTACCAGAATGACGCGCTGGTGAATCATGATCTGCCGGAGATGTTTACGAGCCTTGGCATTCCGGTGCTGACTGCGGATTCTGTGCCTGGCATCGATAAAGTAGATCTGAGCAGGAGCCGCCTGGATATTGTAAACAATTACCACGCGCGGATGCTTTCTACCGCAATCCTCGCGGCGCAGAGTGAACACCTGGAATATGTGCAGATTGTCAGCTTCGGCTGCGGCCATGACGCCTACCTGTCTGATGAGATTATCCGTATGATGAAGGAAATCTCTGGCAAGACGCCGCTGGTTCTGAAGGTGGACGAAAGCGACATCCAGGGGCCGCTGCGTATCCGCGTCCGCTCCTTTGTGGAGACGGTGGAAATGCGCCGCCGTAAAAAAGAGGCGCTGCGGGTGCATGAGCTGCCAGATCCGTATCCGGTCAAGTTTACCAAAGCAGACCGGAGGGAAAAAATCCTGCTTGTGCCCAATACCTCCCATGCGTTTGCGCGCCTGATGGCCGCCGCGATGGGGAGTCAGCACCATATGAAAGCAGAGCCGCTGGATGTGGGCCGCGAGGAGGCAATCCGTCTTGGCAAACAGTATGTACATAATGATATCTGTTTTCCGGCGCAGATCGTGATTGGAGAAGCGCTCGCCGCATTGCGGAGCGGCAAATACGATGATAAAGACGTCACGATTGCGATGGCAAAATACGTCGGCGACTGCCGTCTGACGCATTACAGTGCGCTTTTGCGCAAGGCACTGGATGACGCGGGATACAGCCATGTGGCGATTGTGACGAATGATGACGTGGATTACCACAACCTTCACCCGGGGTATAAGCTGAGTCTTCTTGCATCCATAAAGATCGCTTTTTGTCTGCCGATGATTGATGAGCTGGAGGAGCTGCTCCGCAAGATTCGCCCGTATGAGAAGGTGCCGGGCAGCGCGAACCGCGCCTTTGAGGCGGCGATGGATGAGCTGATCTCTGGTCTGGAAAAGCATGGCCTGAACGGCGCGCGGCGTGGCTTCAAAAAAGGAATCGAGCTCATGAAAAATATTGACTATGACCGTTCCCACCCGAAGCCGCGCGTACTGATTGTCGGAGAATACCTGCTGAACTTCCACCCGGGTGCGAATCATGACATCGAGGATTATCTGGAAAAGAACGGGTTTGAGATCATTGAGGCAAAAATGACGGACGTCATTCAGAAAACCTATTTTTATCAGAATGCCCAGAACAAAGAATACCATCTGGACCGGAAGCTGACGGAAAAGGCATGGCCGGCGACGGCGAATGAGGTGTTTGATTTTGCGCATAATGTTTCTGACTCCATCGCGTGTGAGCATCCGCTCTATGAGCGGCCGGCCCGGCTGCCGGAGCTGGTGCATGACAGCGACCCGATTATCCATCACACGTTCGATGCCGGCGAGGGCGTATTGATTCCGGGTGAGATTCTGCATCATGCGAAGAAAGGCTGCCGAGCCTTTGTCATCCTGCAGCCCTTTGGCTGTCTGCCGAACCATGTGGTCGGGCGCGGCATCTCCAAGAGGCTGAAAGAAATCTACCCGGACGCGCAGATTTTGCCGCTGGATTATGACCCGGATGTCAGCTTCGCGAACATTGAGAATCGTCTGCAAATGCTGATTATGAACGCGAAGGGCGACAGCCACGCGGCAGAGATCGGTAAGGTTTCAAAAGAAAAAAAGCACGGGCAGCACAGCAGCAGACTGGCGACCGCGCATTGACGGGAAAGGTTACTGGCCATAACCCGACCGCACACATGCTGCATGGTCAGGGGTGTGATCTGGAACCGGGAAGGCACGGAGCAGTACCGTTGACAGAAGATTTGAGATATAGTATAGTGAGGGCAGCATAAGGAGCTGCCTGCACTGGATGAAATGACAGTGATTCTGGCAGGCAGAGTAGATACCAGCGAGAGGAAAAGAATATGAATTATGAGATTTTTGCAGATATGTCCCTGGATATTGATCCGAAAATAGCGGAACATTATGGGATCCGTTTTGTCCCGATGGAATATGTGCTCGGCAGCGAGACCTTTCTCGCAACAGGTCCGGAGAGCGATGAGCGGATGCATTATTTTTATGAAAGCATGCGCCAGAATGTAGCGACAAAGACCAGCCAGATCACGCCTTATCAGTATGAGGAAACCTTTGGGCCGTATTTGAAAGAAGGAACTTCCATTCTGTACATCGCGCTTTCGAGCGGCCTCAGTAAGACCTATGAGTCCGCGCTGCTGGCAGCAGAGACGATGAAAGAGCAGTATGAGAACGTGAATATTGAAGTGATAGACAGTCTCTCTGCGACCGGCGGTATGGGGATGCTTGCCGAGTCGGCGGCGAAAAACCGGGAGGCAGGGATGACACTGGAGGAAAACGCGGCCTGGCTGCGGGAGAACCTCACGTACCTCAATCACTGGTTTATGGTAGAAGACCTGGTTTACCTGCGCCGCGGCGGACGCATTTCGGCGGCGACAGCGATTGTCGGCTCCGCGCTGAGCATCAAGCCGCTGCTGACCATTGACGCACAGGGCAAACTGGTATCCGTGGCGAAAAAGCGGGGCAGCCGTCAGGCGATGCGCGCTCTGGCGGACTATTATAAGGATCGATATGATTCCAAATTTGGCAATGCGGCCTACATCTGCTGTGCGGACTGCAAGGATGCGGCGGCGGAATTGAAAGAGATGGTGTTGAAAATCAATCCGGACGCGGATGTGCGCATTACGATGCTTTGTCCGGTGATCGGTGCGCACACCGGACCGGGGATGCTTTCCCTGATATTTTATGGGGCGGCGACGGAGCTGAATGCGTAGTTGTTTGAATTCTGCCCATCTGTGTTGCGTGCGTATGGTGTAAACCTTAAATTCTGCACGCGGCTGTGTGAAATCGGATAGGGGAACGCCCTTCTCCCCTCTCCGCCTGTGCGAGCCGGGTGCGGCCTTAGCCGCAAAAACTCCTTGCCCGGCTCTGTGTATAAAAGAAAGGCTCCGGTATTTACACCGGAGCCTTTGCTGTGCGCAAGGAGGCTGTGCACAGATGCTGCTTTTACAATTGCCTGTTATTGATGTAGCTGCACTTACTCTACGTCGTTGAGCGCTGCCAGGTTTTCTTCACCGATACGAACTTTCACAACTCTGTCCACGTTATAAACGAAGATCTTACCGTCGCCGATGTGGCCGGTGTAAAGTGCTTTCTTAGCGGTTTCAATGACCGTATCTACCGGCAGGTTGCCAACGATAATTTCAACCTTTACCTTCGGAAGCAGTGTCGCATCAAGCTCAACGCCACGGTATTTCTCGCCTGCACCCTTCTGGATGCCGCAGCCCATGACCTGTGTTACCGTCATGCCGGTTACGCCGATGTCATTCATGGCCTTTCTCAGCACGTCATAGCGGGACAGTCTGGCAATAATCGATACCTTGTAAATACCTGTCTCGGACATCGGAGCCTTTACTACCTGGACAGCTGCGTCCTTCTGCGCCTTCGAAGCAGTTACATAGTCGTCGCTGCCAAGCTGTGTATTGGCATTGACGCTCATGGAAGTATTGGAAACATCCATGATACTGAAGCCTGCATATGCGCTCGGCAGTCCATGCTCGGTGGCGTCCAGACCAAGGATTTCTTCTTCTTCCGAAACACGCAGACCGAAAATGGCTTTGATGACAGAGAATGTGATAGTGATCATGACAGCAGTCCACGCTGCTACAGCTACGAAGCCAGTCAGCTGTTTTCCGAGAAGGCCAAAACCGCCGCCGTAAAAGAGACCGGTGAGCGTGTCATTGCCGGGGGCGGAGGTGGTAGCGAACAGACCAACCGCGATCGTACCCCAGATACCATTCATCATATGCACCGCAACTGCGCCGACCGGGTCGTCAATGCGAAGCTTATTATCAAGAAGCCATACGCCGAATACAACGAGCAATCCGGCAACTGCGCCAATGACCAGAGCGCCAAAGCAGTCCGTCACATCGCATGGAGCAGTGATGGCTACCAGGCCTGCCAGGGAAGCGTTCAGGCACATGGAAACATCCGGCTTGCCATATTTGATCCAGGTGAAAATCATACATACGACCGTTGCGGTAGCCGGAGCGACCGTTGTGGTCAGAAAAACAGAACCAAGCTGTTCTACACTTGTACAGGCCGCGCCGTTAAATCCATACCAGCCAAGCCAGAGGATGAAGCAGCCGAGGCAGCCGAGCGGGAGGTTGTGTCCCGGGAAGGCGTTTACCTTTGTGATGTTGCCGGATTTATCTTTCTCAAACTTTCCGATACGCGGCCCAAGGATTTTTGCGCCGATCAGAGCGGAGATACCGCCGACCATATGAATGGCGCAGGAACCGGCAAAATCATGGAAGCCAAGCTGGGCAAGCCAGCCGCCGCCCCAGATCCAGTGTGCTTCAATCGGGTAGATCAACGCGGAGATAACCGCTGAGTAAATACAATACGATAAGAATTTGGTACGCTCTGCCATGGCTCCGGAAACGATCGTAGCGGTCGTCGCACAGAATACCAGGTTGAATACGAAGTTCGACCAGTCAAAATCCTGGTAGCTCGTGAAAATATCAAATCCTGGTTTCCCGATGAAGCCAGCCAGATCTTCACCGAGCAGCAGTCCAAAGCCAATCAGGATGAACATAATGGTTCCGATACAGAAATCCATCAGGTTCTTCATGAGGATGTTACCGGTATTTTTCGCCCGTGTAAATCCGGCCTCTACCATTGCGAAGCCAGCCTGCATCCAGAATACAAGCGCAGCGCCGATCAGGAACCAGACGCCAAATACTTCTCCGTTAATGGCACTTAAAATTTCTTCTGTCATAATATCTCCTCCTCTTTTCGATGCGCCGGGCATGACTGCCCTTTGCGCTGTTTCCGTCCGAAATCTCCGCCTGGCCAGATCTTTGGCGGAAATCCCGGCACTGCCGTCCGTTTTTCCTGGCAGCCGAAATCCGATTGCAGCGGCATATGCATACAGACAAAAAGATTATGTTATCCGTAGAATTTCAAAAGGCAATTATGAATCATAAAAGCCAGCCGCCCGGAATTCGGACAACAGAAAAGGCGCCGGAGAAAAATCTCCAACGCCTTCGTTGTTGAAGATATTATATGATTGCCGGGGCCAAATTGTCAATCAAAGATAGTTCCAAAGAAAAAATGAAATTCATTAATTTTTTGTAAAAAAGGGAGAAAATTGCGTGAATTTGAGAAAAACTTAAGGGTTTCTTCGTTGCAATACAAAAAGATTATTGCTATACTCGGCTTATATATGGTCTGGCAGGTTCACGCAGAAAAAATCAGGGTTATGTGTGCGGGAAATATTCCGTCCGCAGGACGAAAACGAGGTTCAAAAGAACCTGCCGTCCGGTGAACTGGGAAGGAGGAGCGGATTCACACAGGAGGAAAAACCTGTGCGAAAACAGCGAAACGTGTATGAAAAGAAAAAAGGCAGTGACAGCAGCTGTGGCTTTGGCCGGCGTCGTGCTTGCAGTATCGCAGGGAAATACGGGAGTTCTCCCCGCATGCATCTCAGATGCAGCCGTACTCACAGTGCAGGCGGAGGATTTGTCTGGAATACTGATCGTGGAAGAAGAAAATGAGGAAAACGAAAGCGATCCGTTACAGACAGAAGAGAGCGTTGTTGTAATAGGAAGTGAGGAGACGGAAGCATCTGAGAAAGTATCCGGTGGGGAAGGCAATGAGGAAAGCAGTGAAGCTTCCGTTACTGGCTTTGTGCAATATGATGAAATCCTGCAGCTTTACCTTACCGGCCTGAATGCCGGGTGGGATGCTTCCGGGTTTGACGAGAACGGCCTCTGCTATCTTACCGGATATCTGTCTTCTGCGGAGGAATTTGGATATTTCCTGATGGACGTGGATGGCGATGGCACGGAAGAATTGCTGGTCGGGCAGGTGAGTGAGGCTGAGGACGCCTATCAGGGAATGTTTTATGATTTTTATACGATAAAAGAAGAGGAGCTTGTGCAGGTCACTGCCAGTGCGGAGAGAGGGCGTTTCTATCTGTGCATGGATGGAACAATTGCCTGTGAAGGCTCCTCGGGTGCGTTCTGTTCGTCCAACGCCTTTTATACCTTTACAGGTACGGAACTGGAGCTGACAGAAGCTGTTCTCTACGATGCGTGGGAAGATGAAGAGAATCCTTACTTTTACAGTACCACAGACGAATGGGAGGATCACAGCACTCCCATCTCGCAGGAGGAAGCATCTGCTATATTAAATTCTCATGAATATTTGGAAATCCCGTATACAGCTTTGTCAGAGGTGGCAGAGAAGTTAGGCGTGGCTGAGACGGTTTCTGCACGGAAGCAGCAGGCCATTGAGGAAGTGGAAGCGGCCAGTGTGGAAGCGGAAGCGATCGTTGATCAGCTGGATAATGATTCGCTCTCTCAGAGTGAGCTGAATCAGCTTTCTTATGAAATGTATCAGATCTGGGATGACATTCTGAATGTCCTGTGGGGGTATCTGAAGGACAGTCTGCCGGAGGAAGAGATGGCTGCGCTGACCGAAGAGGAGATTGCCTGGATTACGGAAAAGGAAAGTGCGATCGCCGCAGCGGGAGCCGAATTTGAAGGCGGCACCATGCAGCCTTATGTGGAAAATACGACTGGCGCAGAGATGACGAAGGAACGGGTGTATGTCCTGTTAGAGAAGCTTTCCTGACAGATTATAACGCGGATGAGGGGGACGAAGCTTCCCTTTTAGCAAAAAACAGAACTGAAAAACGGGATAGGAACAGGCCGGCTGTACTCTTTTGATTTCGGAAAGTGGGGAAAGGCCGGCAGAATGAAAAAACATGTTTGAGGAGGAATGATGATGAATTACACGATCAAAAACGAGTACCTTACTGTGACTGCCAGCGATGCGGGAGCCGAATTACAGTCGGTCAGGAGTGCGGAGGGCCTGGAGTATCTGTGGCAGGCCGATCCCGCCATCTGGAGCGGAAAAGCGCCGAACCTGTTTCCGTACATTGCCCGACTGACTGACGAGACTTTTACGCTGAATGGAGAATTTTACCATATGAAGCGGCATGGGCTGGTCAAGTACCATACGCTGGTGATGGAAACGCCGTCCTGTTATGTACAGAACGCGGAAGCGAATGACGTACTTCTTACGGCGGATGAAATGACATTTCGTTTTGCAAGCAACGAACAGACCAGGGAACAATACCCGTTTGACTTTGTCTATCGGATTACCTACGCGCTTAAGGGCAGTATGCTTGTGATTACGAACACAGTTGAAAATACAGGGACGGAGCGTATGTATTTTGGCGTCGGCGGGCATCCTGGTTTTCGAGTGCCGCTGGATGAAGGCCTGTCATTTGAGGACTATTATCTCGAATTTGACCGCCCTTCCCATCCGTATCAGGTGGGCTTTACTGACACCTGCTTCCTGACCGGCCGGGATCAGTTGTACCCTCTGGAGGACAATCGGAGGATCCCGCTCCATCACGAGCTGTTTGACCATGACGCTGTGGTTTTGAAGCACGCGCCAAAGACCGTAAAGATCGCAAGCGATAAGGGGAAACACAGCGTTACCGTTCACTATCCGGATTTTGCTTATATCGGATTCTGGCATGCGACCGGCAAAGAGGCGCCTTATGTGTGCGTAGAACCGTGGACATCGCTGCCGTCGCGTGATGGGATTATTGAGGATCTTTCCTGCCAGGCGGATCTGATCGGCCTGGATGAAGGCGGGACTTATAAAAACACGTGGACAGTAGAGATCAGATGATTGTATCGGAAAATGTAATGATTCAGAACAGCGGGCCACAGGTCTACGCTTCGCTTCGGTCGGCGCTGGGCATCCACTGGATGTCCCGCGCCCGCTCATCGCGATGCTGTTCTGAACGGGTAATAAAATAGCAGGTCACGGATCTTTGCTTTGTTTCTGAACGGTCAGGAAAGATCTGGGTCTGTGTTTTGCGCACTTCTCACATCTTCTCCGGTTCCGGATAATCCACGCCAAAGGCCTCCACAGTCATCGCGGCGATGCGCTGCGGGGTCATCGGGCGGTCGCGAAAATCGGTCGGAGTCTCGGCGATTTTATTGACGATCTCCATACCCTCGGTGACTTTTCCGAATGCCGCATACGCGCCATCCAGATGCGGAGCAGCCTTATGCATCAGGAAGAACTGGCTGCCTGCCGAATTTGGATGCATGGCGCGCGCCATGGAGAGGACGCCTGGCTCGTGCTTTAACTGGTTGACAAAGCCATTCTGGGCAAACTCTCCCTTGATCGAATAGCCTGGTCCGCCCGTGCCTGTCCCCTGTGGGCAGCCGCCCTGGATCATAAAGCCCTTGATCACGCGGTGAAAGATCAGGCCGTCATAAAAACCTTTCTTTACGAGACTGATGAAGTTATTTACCGTGTTAGGTGCGATCTGCGGATACAGCTCCGCCTTCATCACATCTCCGTTTTCCATGGTAATTGTTACAATTGGATTCTGTGCCATTGTTTTGATTCCTTTCCTTCTCTTTGTTTTATATACACTGGTGCCAGATGTGTTCTGTTGGCGCCGGGTGTGAACTTTGTTAAATAAATGGTACAGTTCAGAACATCAAGCCTCAGACAATGACGAGTAAGCGGCATATAGCCTTCGAAGAAGGCGGCGCTGAACGTCCAGTGGACGTTTGCTTAGCGTCGATCGAAGCGTAGACCTGTGGTCTGCTGTTGTGAATCGTTACAAATAAATCAATGCGGATGGCGGAACAGTTCTTCGATTAGCGCATCAAGCTCTGTGTCTGAGAAAGCGCCGCTTTCCTCATAATCCTCCGCCGCCAACTCGCGGTATTCTTTCATTTCGTCGAGCAGTACAGCGAACTCCTGGTGTCCGCTTTCTTTGATCAGAAGTTTTGTCTCTGCTTCCGCTTTTATAAAGTCGCCTCTCAGCATCTGCTCTTCAATTTTCAGATAACGCACCGAATAATTCGAGCATCCGATTTTTTTCATAAACTGGTCGTAGTCTTCAGGCTCAGTATCATCCTCATAATATAAGCTGTATAATTCCAGCTGTTGTTCGGGCGACAGTTCTGTAAGGGCAGTGTTTTTTGTGATCTTTTTCTTTTTTCCCTGGGCAGGGAAAAGGGCAATTCCGTTTATGTCAATGTCCCACTGCGCCATTGCTTCATACCGACTATAGCCATGGAAGAGCGGCAGCGGCGTCTCCATCGCCAGCTCCATTGAGGTTTCCCAAAGGCTGATTTCATCATCCATGCCGGTGTGATCCGGAATATCCAGATGCTTCCGGCAGCTTGTGAGGATTTCATTCAGTGTGCTTCCTTCCATGACTTTCCGCAGTGTGTCTGTAATGCGGGAATCGATCTCGCCTGCCTGCTGATCCTGAAGGTGCAGTGTGAGGTTCGCGAAATAAGCTCCCCAGGGTGCAGAAAAACAACAGTATCCGCCGTTCAAATCCCCAAGTTCCTCTTTTGAGAAGATTTTGCAGGGAATCTCCGGGTGTTTCAGAGATTGCATTACGATAGCGGATGGTTCAAAAACGGGGTGAATCATGAAGTTTTCCCCATGCTCGTTGGTTCCGGTAAAGAGAAAGCCATTATAGCGGCAGTGCCAGTATACAAAGCGGAGAAAATCCGGCAGCGTATCACAGCGTTCAAAATAATTCGGGTAGAGACGAAAGAGTTCGTCTGTTTTCACACCACCATAAAGTGCCAGCAGATCATTTAACTTTCTGGCATTAGCTTCGATCAGGTTATAGAATCTTTTTAATTTTTTACCCTTTTCATTTGGCAGAATAGAAGCCAGGTCTGCCGCCACAGAAATCTCTGCAACTTTTACTCCGCCTTCCATCCAGTACTGGATTTCGGCAAACCCGAGACTGAGGAGTTTTCCAACTGCATCAAAGCTTTCGGGGAGCGGGACATTCACAGCATTTGAAAAGCAATTCAGGTGAACCCATTTATATTGGTCAATCGAAAAAATATAATACAGGCATTCCGGGTGTTCCCGGAAAACATCGTGGATCAGTCCGGCCATTTTCCGCTTGCTGACATTTCCGCGTAGGGAGGATGATTCCACGGCGGAAAACTTACAGAATTCCCGCAGCCTTTTCCCGTCTTCGCGGGAGAGAATCTCCTGAGCCGTTTTTTCAGACCGGACTACGTCAATCCGATAACCTTCCGGCGGAAAGATGCTGTCGACTGCTTTTGTGCGTTCCGGTTTCTGTTCATCGAATCCCGGAAGTGTCATCTGGACATAGCCATTGCCGGGTTTTGACGAAGCTTTTTTTCTGGATGTTTTGTTGCCGGACGATGTGGATTCCATTTCTTGCATGGCAGACGCAAACATACCCCAAGTTTTTACGGCAGAATCGATTTTTGTATCGGTTGAACTGTCCCGGATTTCTACTGTTTCCGTGTTTTTGGCCGGGAGCAGTTCGTTTATGTCAAAGGTACCGCTGTAAATCTCCTGAATTATATCATAGTTGGATTTTGGAGCTTTCCCATTTTCCCTGTAGAGCTTCTGAACTGCGGCAAGGGTGTCTTTGATTTTTTTCTGATCATCTTTAAGCTGCATAGCCTCGGTCTGCTTTTTGATGGCCTTTTTTTGGGAAAATTGCATTTTCTCCAGCGCGGCGTTTGCCGCCTCGATCGAGAAAGGGCGGCGGTTGGAGTCGACTTCATCCCAGGGAGTATCTTCCATAAAATTGTCTCCCTTTGCCTTGAGGACGGTCGCATATCTCTTATCGTAAGTCGGGTCTTCCTTTTCGAAGACAACCTTATGACGCCAATCATCGCCGAAATCGTAGGTATAACGGATCCATCTGCCGGATTTCAGAAATTCGTCGACTGTTGTTGTATTTTCACTTAACTCGTCTCCACTGGTTTTTGCTTCCGGAAGGGAAATGCAGATGCCGTCCGAAGTCCGGAAATCATGTAAATGCTCATCGTCCCATCCGAAGACCGTCTGAAGAATCCGGTGCAGGCTATAAAAAGCAATGCCCTCCGGCAGGACAATCCGCCGCCAGACAGGCGGGTGTGTATATTCAATGGTAACTTTAACAATGTATCCGGCCATAAGGGCACCTCTGCTCTTTCTTTTGTTTTATAATGCCATTTTAACATTGCGTGTTGTGGATGGCAAGAAAAACATCATGTTTTTTCCCTTGACAAACAGGTTATGGGATGTTATAGTGGTTAGCATAATCTAACTCTTGTTTTAATAAACGATTACAGGTTATATAAAACTTACTATCGAATCATTTTAGAAACAGCTTGAATGCTGATATGGAAAAAGGTCGAATTTCGTTAGCATGAATCTGGATACGAGGAGGATACGTATGAGTGTTGTGATTATCGGCGGCAATGAGGGCATGGTTTGTCAGTACGAAGGAATCTGCAGGGATTATGGCTGTAAAGCGAAGGTTTTTGCGAAGGAAAGCGGCGCAATCCGGAAAAAGCTGGGGACTCCGGATATGTTTATTTTATTTACGAATACAGTGTCGCATAAGATGGTGCGCAGCACCCTGCAGGAAGCGAAGCGGAACAGGATACCGGTGCTCCGCTGTCATTCCAGCAGTGCGACGGCACTGGAAGACCTGCTCAACGAGCATGTTTCACACAGCTTTTGAAATGTATTGGAGTATAAGCGGCTGTTAAAGTGCAGAAGATAGGAGAGAAGGAGGGAATCATGCATGGGAACTGAGGCAATGGGTTATGTGCTTGGACAGCAGTGTGCCCCGGTGATTGCCGGAATCAAACCATCCAATCTGCTGATTTTGGAAAAGGGCAACCAGAAGCGGCTGGCACATGTGTTGAAAGGGACGAGTTTGTGTGCGTATCTTCTGTATACCTCGGCCCAAAAGGATTACTGGCTTTTATATGAGCCGGAGGAACTGGAGCAGATACTTTCGGATGCCGGGAAGAAGGCCTATCTGAGGGAATGTGGTTATGGCGTGGAAACGCTTCCGCTGGATTTGGTTCTGTCTTTTCTCGCGCGGCGGTTTCGGTGCTATAAGGATGAAAAAGGGGAATTTCCGCATGAAATGGGCCTTTTTTTCGGGTATCCGCTCCCGGATGTGAGGGGATTTGTTGAAAATAAAGGACAGAATTTTAAGCTGTCTGGTTATTGGAAGGTATACGATGATGTGGCTTATGCGAGCCGTGTTTTTGAACTGTATGAGACAGCGCGGAAAAAGGCGCTGGACTTATGCAGCCAGGGGATGAGGATATCCGACATCTGGAAAGACTTTCGGATGGCCGGTGCCTGTATATAACAATCAGGAGGATGAAAAAATGGCAGAGTTAAAAGTAGTTTTCTGGAGTGGGTCAGGCAACACAGAGTCTATGGCAGATTTTGTGGTAAAAGGAGCCGGGGATGCGAAGGCAATATCGATGGAGGATATTACTCCGTCAGATCTTGCGGATGAAAAAGCATTTGCACTTGGCTGCCCGGCGATGGGAGATGAAGAACTGGAAGAGACCATCGTAGAACCGTTTGTGGCAGAGCTTGAGAAGAATGTGAGCGGCAAGACAATCGGCCTGTTTGGCTCCTATGGATGGGGAGACGGCGAGTGGATGCGCAACTGGGTTGACCGTATGGAGAAAGCGGGCGCTGTGGTAGTGAACGGGGAGGGCGTGATCTGTGCCGACGCGCCGGACGATGAAGCAGAGCAGGCATTGACGGCGCTGGGCGAGAAGCTGGCGAAGGAGCTGTAAGTGCGATCGAGCAGGAGGCGGCTCATCGGCTCCTGCTCGCCTGCGCCGGCCGCGTCTGGCGTTAGCCGGAAATATTCCTTATGCGGCCGTGCGCAATCGGATAGGGGAGTTCTCTCTCCCCTATCCGCCTGCGCGAGCCGTGTGCGGCTTTAGCCGCAAAACTCCTTACCCGGCTATGTGCATAAAAAAGAAAAAGCGCTGTCACGCGACAGCGCTCTTTTTGGCAACCAATATTCTTAAAGCTTTACCACGTTAGCAGCCTGCATTCCGCGAGCGCCTTCTGTCAAATCATAAGAAACTGCCTGTCCTTCTTCGAGGGTCTTGAAGCCTTCGCCCTGGATTGCAGAAAAATGTACGAATACATCGGATCCGTTTTCTCCTGTAATAAAGCCGTAACCCTTCTCTGCGTTGAACCATTTCACTGTACCCTTATTCATCTCGGTACCTCCTCAAAATATTGCTATTTAACCGGAAAAAAATTTCACTAACTGTTATAGATTACAAGGCGGCACATTTCATAATCTATAACAGCTAGTGAAATCTTATCCTGTCAATCCTTTAGCAC
>JAJQGP010000072.1 GCA_021200475.1 Lachnospiraceae bacterium | reverse complement strand
ACATCTTGGTCGGCGAAGGGTAGCGATACTCCCTCATGCCGACCGACCGCAGCCTGCTCTCCACCCGCTGCCAGATCTCCTCCTGCGGAACCCCCATATTCTCCGGGCCAAAGCCGACATCCTCATCGACAATCGTCCCAATAATCTGATTATCCGGATTCTGAAACACCATACCGGCCGTCTGCCGGATCTCCCAGAGCTTCGACTCATCCTGCGTGTCCTTCCCGTCCACCCAGAGCGCTCCCTCGCTCGGAAGTAAAATCGCATTGATGTGCTTCGCCAGCGTAGACTTTCCGGAGCCATTATGGCCTAAAATCGCGATAAAATCGCCGGCCTCCACCTCCAGGTCCACACCATCAACCGCCCTCTGCTTCGATTCCACATTTCCATTTTCATCCAGTTTTAAATAATCAAAAGCAAGCTTCGCAGCTTTGATAATGCCCATCTTATATCCTCTCTTGCTTTTTTATTCTTCCTTGTACGCCAGTGCGCATATTATAGCAACTTACCTTCTAAAATGCAAGGTGGAATATGACAACCACCGGAAATCCAAAACAGGCAAGCGACCACCTCTCCCTTTCTCCAGGGATCAAAGACCCTATTTCTGAATAAAACCAAGCGTTCGCGCCAATGCCTGCGACGCCACATTCCCCGGGTGAATCCGCACCCGGATTTCATCTGCTTCTAACCGCTCGTCCGCATACTGCAAAGCAGCCCGGCACATCTCCGTGCCAAATCCCTGCCGACGATACGCGGCATCCAGCATATACTGTAATTCCAGGAGCCGATCGTTCCCATTTTCTCCGTTTTCCATCCTGACAGCAGCGTCCGTATCGCAGCGCACCCAGTATACACAGGTCTGTTCCCGGGTATCCTTTTCTTCATAAGGAGCAAACCCGCAGCAGCCAATCACCTTTCCTTCATACAGGACACTCCAGAGGCCGTATCCCTGTAAGCGGTAGGCTGTCTCGATATAGGAGCGAAGACGTTCCAGAGTAAACGCCTCCTCGTTCTGCAAAGCCAGGCCAGGAGCCTGTTCTCCGATACGAACCAGCTCCGGCAGATCCAGTTCGCCAATTTCCCGAATCCGGAGACGTTCCGTCCTGGCAATCCACGCCGGCCGCCCCTGTGCCCGGCACATCCACTCTTCCAGGTATCTGGCGTCAATCTCCGAAAACCCCTCCAGCACCAGCGCCGCGCCCTCAAACCAGCTGCTTTCGCCCCGGCGGCAGCCAAAATATACGATTCCCTCCCGCGCCAGCTTTTTCCCATGCCAGGCCGAGTCCGTCAGCACAACCGTCTCCCGTTTTTCGAACGTCGCAGGCTCCAGAATCAGCGGAGCATCCGCTCCCTGCCTCTTCAGACTGACACAGGCAATTCCTTCCATATTCAGTCTTTTCTGAAGCATTTCCGCCTCTTTCTCCCATTCTTCTCCCAGATCAAAGACAACCCGCCTGAGCCGGTCTTCTTTCTCTGCATTCCACATACCTGTCTTTTCCATCTTGTCTCTCAAAGCTGTATCCATATCTCCCTATGATCAGCATCTGCCGCGAAATATGCAGATAACTTCCCGCCTTTCCCGCTCTGCCTTCCGGTTTTGCATGAGGATAACACAAATCGCCCGGCTGCTCAACCAGACTTTCCAAATTTTGTAACGATTCCTGCGAATTTGCTCTTGTAAAAAAGCCCACTCTGTGCTACACTGTGCTGAGAATCAAAGGAGGCTTTTCCATGCATCTGGCTATTGTCGAAGATTTAAAAAGCGACCAGGACAATCTGATCGCGCGCATTCAGGAAAACAGTGACGCAGCAAAGGACAGCGTGGAACTTTCTGTCTATACAAGCGGAGAAGCTCTTTTGTCAGACTTTCGGCGTGGTTTTTGCAATGCCATTTTTCTCGATATCATGTTAGGGGACGGACGAAACGGTCTGGACACCGCACGGCAAATCCGTACCATCGACGAATATATCCCCATCGTTTTCACTACTACAGAAAAGGAGTTCGCCCTCGAAAGCTATGACGTGCACGCGATGGATTTTCTCGTAAAACCCGTTGCACAGGCCCCGCTGGACTGGTGCATGAACCGATTGCGGAAGACGCTCGCGGCTCCGGCTGCCCTCACGGTTCGCTGCTCCATCGAGGGATGGCAGACCTTCGAGCAGGTGATTTCGCTGGACGATATTCTCTTTCTGGAATCGATCCGAAATGGAGCCATCGTCCATACAGCCACCGGAGAGGTGCGCTCCAGTCAGGGCTATTCCGAGCTCTTACGCCAGCTTCCAAAGACGGGACGCTTCTGCGAATACGGCAGAGGCACGGTCGTCAATTTTTCCTGGGTTGACTTCATTCTGGACAATGGGGAAATCCGGCTGAAAAACGGGACTCTGCTCTTCTGCAGCAGACGAAAGCTGAAAGAAACACGCACGGCCTACACGAATTATCAGTTTATGGTTCTGCGAAAGGAGGGAGTAAACGCATGAAGCTCTCTGCTTTTCTGACAGCATTCCTTTTTGAGACAGTCACTACGCTGCCCTATCGAATTCTCGGCTATTATCCGTTCCGGAAGCAGCTGCGTTTTTCCGCCCTCAGTGTCGGACTCCTGATTGGCATAAGCCAGCTTCTCCAATCCTCCCTCTATGCCTGGATGTCGGGAACGGCTCTTCCTCAGCGCGCGTCCGAGATCAGCTTCTCCATTGTCTGCTTTCTGATCTATATGATCAGCATCGACGCAGATCACTGGAAGACACTTTTTCTCTATGTTTTTCTCTTTGATTTCACGGTGGCCGTGCGCGGAAGCGCATACTTTATCGAGGCAAGACTTTTCTACAGTCCAGCCCTCGTATTTGACACGCCCAGAAGCATTCTGATCAACATTCTTCTCCTGGCAGTGACCATTCCCATGATGGCCTCTTTTCTGGCGCGTACAAAAGACCTGATCTTCCACACCGATGCGCCCGCCCTGTGGCATGTCATCTGGATGCTCCCTGCCTTTACGACGGTCATTGTCATGATGTACACCTCCGACATTTCACCGGAAAGCGTTTACCAGATCCGCTTCTTTTTCTCCCGTGTGCTTTTGATTCTTGGCATGTTCGGCGTTTACCAGGTACTTCTTCAATCCCTGGATGTGATCCGCCATGAAGCGGTGATGGCCGAACAGGCCTCCCAGCAGGAAAACCTCCTGGCGCTTCAGAGAACCCAATACAGCCAGCTGACCCGCCATATGGAAGAAACCCGGCAGGCCCGCCACGACCTTGCGCAGCATCTGCGCATCATCAACAGCTACCTCAGCACCGGCAGCGACGACGCCCTGCGGGAATATGTCGCTCACTATGAACAAAGTCTTCCGCCGGATACCAGCCGTTCCTGGTGCAAAAACTACGCCGTCAACACACTCATCCACTATTACCATGAAGAATCCGAAAAATCCGGCATTGACTTTACCGCCAGTATGAACCTGTCTGCCCAGCTGCCGATCGGAGAACCGGAATTCTGCTCCATCCTCGGAAACCTGCTGGAAAACGCCCTCCTCGCCTGCCGGGAAGTGAAAGACAGCGCTCCCTTTATCCGCGTCCTCGCCAAAGCGGATGAGAACCAGCTCCTTCTTACCGTAGACAATACCTGCACCGAAGCACCCGCAGAAAAGGACGGCGCATTTCTCTCCTCCCGACACGAGGGATACGGCTTAGGAACCGCCTCGGTACGCACCATCGCGCAAAAAAATAACGGCAGTGCTGATTTCCGATATGAACAGGGGATGTTTTACGCATCCGTAATGCTAAATCTGGTGAAAAAGGGCAGCAAGTAGACACAGTTGTTATTTTCTGTCATTCTACTTTTTCAATATCTTACACGTTTTCCCGCAGAACGCGATCCCATATTCCTCAATTTTGTTAATCTGAAATCCAAGGAAATACTCCGTGTAATCCATGTCTTTGATCTGCTGGCATGCTTCTTCGGCCTTGGACTGCAGGTTTCTCCCATCGCTGGTATGCTTCACTTCTATCACAGTGCCTTCCTGTTTCATACGATTGATGAGAATAATATCCGCTCTTCCCTTACCTGCTTCTCTATTCGACTTAACAACCCAGCCTTTTCGTCCTTTCGCCATCCCAATCAAAAGTGCATGATACGCGGATTCTTTCTGTTCTTCTGTATTGCCGCCATCCATAAAACTGATGGATTCTTTCAGGCAGGCATTGATGCACTTTTCAATCTCCTCAGCTTTTCCCCTGTCAAAGGCCTTGTAAAGCTCCTGTAAGCCACCCTCCATCTTCTCCATAAACCATTTCCGGATCTGATCTGCAAATACCTTTCGAATTTCCCGGTTAGGAATAGCGAGCCGCCAGGTTCCGTCTTCATTTCGTCCGCGCTGTGTAATGTAGCCTGCAGTAAAGAGGAGACTCCAAAGATTATCCGTGCTTCTGTAAAGATCCTGATAGGTTTGTTCAAAGTTTAACTCTTTATCCACGCAGCCACCTTCAGAGAGGACTTCCAGGTCGTATCGGTCAGCGTCCCCGGCCATCCAGGCAAACCGGCTAATAATACTGTTTTCTCCCGAATTTGTCCAGTAATTCTCAGGTGTTTTATCAGATGAGGTCAAAAGCTGATTGCACCAGTTGATTACATCCCAGGGGCAGTAGATGTCCGTTACTCCTATACGGTATCCATCGTACCAGTCTTTTGTAATGTCGAAATACTGGCCCAGACCGTTATCGTCTAAAAGTTCTCTCACTTCCTGGTCGGTAAAGCCAAACCACTCATCACACTCATCATTAACCATCGAATAAATCTTCGGGTTGTTTAAATCGGAAAACAGGCTTTCTTTGGAAACCCGCATACAGCCTGTCAGGATGCCGAATTTCAGGGACTGGTTTGATTTTAACGCATAACCGAAAATCTGGCGGAGCAAAATCACCATGTCCTCATAATAATCATTCTCATAGGCTTTCTGAAGCGGTGTGTCATACTCATCAATCAGAATAATAACCTTTTTGTCAAAATGCTTGAAGAGCAGATATGACAAATCATAAAGGCTGCTGTCTAACAGGCTGGTTCCATTTCGCAAATTCCGAAAATCCTTTTTGTCCTCTTCATCCAGTCTGTCACTTTCCAGCAGAAAAGAAAAACGTCTGGTTTCTGATTTGATCACTCTCCATATGTTTTCCTCCGCTTTTTCATATGAGGTTCCATTCACCTGTTTCAGCGATATGGCAATCACAGGAAACTTCCCCATATACTTGTCACACAATTCGTGATCTTTTGAGATTTCGAGACCCTCAAAAAGACTTTTATCCGTCCCGATTTCAAAAAATCTCTGTAGCATGCTCATGTTCAGGCTCTTTCCAAATCGGCGCGGACGGGTAAAAAGGTTCACCAGCCCCCAGTTATTTAACAGTTCTTTTATAATTCCGGTCTTGTCAACATAATAAAAATTGTCTGACCGAATTGTAGCAAAATCATCAATACCTATCGGCATTCTTTTCCTATCAGTCATGCTGCTCACCTCTGCTTTCCTGGCAACGAATGAAGGGATAATGCTTTGCTTCGTCTCTCCCCTACGACCATTATACATAAATTTGCAGGTAAATCAACACTGCAATCCTGCTGTGAAAGCTGCTGCAAACTCATTCACGCTCCCTCTGTATACGGGTAGTCCAGGGATTATCATTCCTCCAGGACATAATTTTCCTTCTCACACACAACCTTGCATTTCTTCTTAAAGCAGGCGATGCCGTATTTGTAAATGGTATGATATCCCTGAAGCTTCAGTTCTCGCGTATAATCCATTCTTTCGATCTGGGCCACCGCATCTTTGCACCCTTCGGTGAGACGCGCGTTATCTGCATATTTAAACTCAATAATCATGCCGATACTTTCTTTTGCAATCTCGACCTTCACGTCACAATATCCATCGCCGCTGTCGGCATTCGTTTTTGCTTTCCAATTATCTACATTGGCAAGAATCCCAATCATCAGGCCATGGTAAAGGATTTCCTTCTTATCTTTTTGTACAGAAGAGTCCCTGACCGTAATGGAATCATAAAGGTAGGATGTAAGCAGTTTTTCCGTTTTTTCCGCATCGCCAGTCTTTAACGCATCACAAAATTCCCCAAACCGTTTGCTGTTCGTCCTGACCATATTGTTGAAGTACGCAGTTATCTGCCTGGTAAAAATTTTCCTGATCTCTCTGTTGGGAATTGCGAGCTGATAAATGTCTTCATCTGCTGTCCCACGCTGCGTCAAATAGCCCGTCGCAAACAACACGCTCCATATATTGTCAATCGTATCATAAATCTGATTATACGTTAAATCTTCATGGATTTCCTTCGCAATCGTTTCCCCCGCTACCAATGCCTCAATCTCACTCTTTGTCTGCTCATTACCTGATTTTTCAATTAACTGACGTACCGCATCGTTTCCGCTCGTGTTGGACCAGTAATCTTTGGGACTTGCATCAGGGTTACCAGTCAGCTCGTAACAATAACTGATAACATCCCACGGACAGTAGACATCCACTTTTCCAAAACGATAACCGTCATACCAATCCCTGACAGCATCATACTTATCCATCAGACCATAGTAACCCAGCATTTCTTTCACTTCATAGTCTGTAAAACCAAAATATTCATCAAAACGGACGGTAGTGATAGAAAGTATATTCGGATTATTTAGTCCTGTGAAAATGCTTTCCTTTGCTACACGAAGGCACCCTGTCAAAACTGCAAAATACAGGCTCTGGTTTGATTTCAACGCAGCATCTAACATTTTTCGGATCAGATCGATCATTTCATCATAATATTTTAGCTCATTTGCTTTTGCCAGCGGTACATCGTACTCATCAATTAGAATAATCACTTTTCGCCCGTAATACTTTTCCAGAAGCTGGGATAAAGTTTTCAGGCTGCTGGTGATTGTAGATTCGGCCATGACAAAAGTGCCTTTCAGTGACTCATCTACTTTAATGAGCTGCCGATATAAGCTTTTGTCTTCATCGTAAAGTTTATCGCTGTCAAGAAGAAACCGAAATCTCAACGCTTCATTTGCAATAATGGTACATAATTCATTTTTTGCAAACTCAAAATTGTTCCCATGAACTGTTTTTAAGCTGATAGAAATTACAGGAAACTGTCCCATGTATTTTTCACAAAGCTGCGTCTCTTTGGAAATCTCAAGTCCCTCAAATAATGATTTATCACATCCAATTTCCAAAAATGCTTTCAGCATACTCATATTCAGAGATTTCCCAAAGCGTCGTGGGCGCGTGAAAAGATTCACTTCCCCCCACGCATTCAGTAAATCTCGAATCATTGCCGTTTTATCGACATAATAAAATCCTTCTGTCCGGATCTTGCAAAAATTGTCAATCCCAATCGGAAGCTTCTTTTTCATGCCATTATCAGCCATGATTAACACACTCCTTCCCTGCATCTAACTCAGTTCACCTGAATTTGCATCAACAGATGCATCCTGTTCCATTCCGAAGCAGGTTGCTTTGCTTCGTCTCTCTCCTACGACCATTATACATAAATTTGCGGGTAAATCAACACTGCCTGGCAACAAAAAAAGGGAGACAACTGGCCAGTTTTTCACTGTCCGGTTATCTCCCTTTTATCACTTTCTATCAAAACTCAAGACAAATAAAACCTTTTATACCACTCCGCAAATTTCCGCAGCCCATCCCGCAGACTCGTACCCGGTTTGAATCCGAAATCTCTCTCCAGGGCACTCGTATCCGCATAAGTCACCGGCACATCTCCCGGCTGCATCGGAACCAGTTCCTTATGACTTTCAAAATCATAGTCCGCATCAAGCACGCCTGCATGGATCAATTCCTGCTGCAGGATATCCACAAAATCAAGCAGATTTTCCGGCTGGTTATTTCCAATGTTGTAAATCCGATAGGGCGGAACAGGCAGCCCGTCCTCTCCGTCCCCCTTCTCCGGCGCACACTGCATCACACGCTTTACGCCTTCCACAATGTCGTCCACATAAGTGAAATCACGCTTGCAGTTTCCGTAATTGAAAATCTGGATGGTCTGATTACTGCGCAGCTTATTCGTAAACCCGAAGTACGCCATATCCGGTCTGCCAGCCGGGCCATAGACTGTGAAGAACCGCAGGCCGGTCGACGGAATGTTGTACAGCTTGCTGTATGCATGAGCCAGCAGCTCGTTACTCTTCTTCGTCGCCGCATAGAGACTAACCGGGTTGTCTACCTGATCCTCCACACTGTACGGAACCTTCTTGTTACTTCCGTACACAGAAGAGCTCGATGCATAAACAAGATGCTCCACCGGGTGATGCCTGCAAGCCTCTAATATGTTATAAAATCCGATCAGGTTACTTTCGATATACACATCCGGATTCGTGATACTGTAGCGGACGCCTGCCTGTGCCGCTAAATTCACAACGACGTCTGGCTTATAATCACGAAAAACAGCCTCCACACACTCCTTATCCGCGATGTTTCTCTTCACAAAGCTCCAGACGGATTCCGGATGCTGCTCTGCCATCTTCTGTATTTCATCCAGCCGGTAATTCTTAATGCTGACATCATAGTAATCGTTCAGATTATCGATGCCGATGATATTCACTGGGCTGCAGGTCTTCAGCAGTTCCAGTACAAGGTTTGCGCCGATAAATCCGGCCGCACCGGTGACGAGGATGGTTTTATTTTTGATTTCTACATTCTTCTCTAGCACTTCATCACTCTCCCCGGCTCAGTCCCTGAAATAAATATCCCGTGTGTACACCTTGTCCTTCACATCATCCAGACACTTATCATACCGGTTTGCCAGTATCGCCTGGCTTCTCTTCTTAAATTCATCCATATCGTTTACCACAACTGAACCGAAAAATGTGCTTCCATCTTCCAGAGTCGGTTCATAAATAATCACAGTGGCGCCCTTGGCTTTGATCCGCTTCATAACACCCTGAATCGAGCTCTGACGGAAATTATCACTATTGCTCTTCATCGTCAGTCTGTATACGCCGACCACGACTTCTTTTTCCTTCTCGGCATTCCATTCCTCGTTTGCCTGATAGGCTCCGGCTATCTCCAGTACACGGTCAGCAATGAAGTCCTTTCTCGTCCGGTTGCTCTCCACAACGGCACGGATCATCGTCTCCGGCACATCCTCATAGTTCGCCAACAGCTGCTTCGTGTCCTTCGGCAGACAATAGCCGCCGTACCCAAAACTCGGATTGTTGTAGTGAGAACCGATGCGAGGGTCCAGGCAGACACTGTCGATGATCGCCTGTGTATCCAGACCCTTTACCTCCGCATAGGTGTCCAGCTCATTAAAATAGGCCACGCGGACAGCCAGATACGTATTGGCAAAGAGCTTCACCGCCTCCGCCTCCGTAAATCCAAGGTAGCGCACCGGGATATTCTCATCCATCGCGCCTTCCACCAGCAAATCCGCAAACGTATGAGCGGCTTCCACCAAATGCTCATCCTGCAAATCTGTACCAACAACGATACGGCTCGGATGCAGGTTGTCATACAGTGCCTTCGATTCCCGCAGAAATTCCGGACTGAAAATGATATTCCTGTCCTGATACTTCTCGCGTATGGCTGCCGTATACCCAACCGGAATCGTAGACTTGATGACCAGCAGTACATCCTTATTGTACTTCCGGACTGTCTCGATCACATCCTCTACACAGCTGGTATCAAAGAAATTCGTCTTCGAGTCATAATTCGTCGGCGTCGCAATAATCACCATCTCGGCATCCTTATATGCCAGCTCACGATCCGTCGTCGCCGTCAGCCGCAACGGCCGGTTCGCCAGATACTCCTCGATTTCATCATCCTGGATCGGGGATTTGCCATTATTAATTAAATCGCACTTCCAGGGCGTATTGTTCACCGCATAAACCTCATGATGCTGTGCGAGAAGCACCGCAAGTGATAATCCTACATAACCTGTTCCTGCTACTGTGATTTTCATTGTCAAAGTCCTCCATTGTTTGATATCTTTTATAAAAACGCCCTTGAAAAAGCATGGGCTTTTTCCAAATATAATAAAAGCCGGCGCTCGGTGAAATGGCGGTGAACCTCCGTTAATTCGCGGTATTTAGGTACCT
>JAJQGP010000142.1 GCA_021200475.1 Lachnospiraceae bacterium | reverse complement strand
GTGTCCATATGGCATATCTGGACGATCTGCTTGTTTATTACGTTACCACTATGTTTTCAACCCGACCACACAGCAGGCGGGTGGCCAGGTTGTGAGCAGTAACTCAATTATACTTCCGGACGCTCCACTGCGTAATCCTCAAAGCTGTCCGTGGCGGACGCCCCGGTTGTATCTGCACTGTCACTGTAGGATTCCACCGTAATTGTATAAGCACTGCTGCCCTCTACATAAACGGTTCCGTCCGTTCCTGTAATGGTAACAGTATTTCCCTCCGCATCTGTAATCGTACCGCTGCAGGAAAGACTTGTGAGAGTACTGTCGCCAGTTACAATCCAGGAAGAATCCTCGCTGATCATCACGTTGCAATAACCGCTGCCACCGCTTCCGGCCCAGGTCTCATCATTCACAATAGCGCCGGTCAGAGTGCTGCCATCTGTCATATAAAAATTGAGTGTGCTAATGCTGTCCCAGATCACATCGCCATCCATTGTCTGATTGATCGCTGTAAACAAGCAGTCAGAACCATTGCTGCCCGTGCTCCCCCATCCTCTGGAATTTGTATTGCCGGTGCACTGCAGGAAAAATTCACAGTCGTCCGCGGCATTGATTTCTACACTCTCCAGAGTGATGGTACATTCTGTATTTGTTGTATAAAACAGGCCGCCATTTGTGGAAGTCAGTGTACCGCCCACCATCTGGAAGGTCCCATTGCCAACCTCAGAATCGCCGGACATACTCTGGTATACAATCACAGTCCAGGTCACGTCATTTCGTTCATCGTCCGGAGCCATACCGGTCAGATCACAGTCATAGAGACGGAGCGTATTCAGACCCTCAATGCAGACGGCTTCGGCCGCAGTCGACGTCAGAGTTGCCTCGCTGATCGCGATTTCCGCTGTACAGTATACAGCCGGGGAGTCAGAGCCGTTGGAGGTATAAGTTCCCCCGTCAACAACCATAGTGCCGCTGCCACGGTCGCTGCGAACCGCCGCGGAAGAGGTGCCGTTTGTTGTCGCGGTCACATCCCAGGCGTAAAGGGTACCGCCTCCCGCAACATGAATGCCGCCAGAAGTATTCAGCTGCGTGTCAATCACAGTATCCATGACATAGACGACACCGTCGCCGTAGGCAAACACACCAGCGCCGCCCTCCGAATCCGTAGTAATTGTACTGTCACTGACAATCAGTGTTCCATCGGTTGCCAGCACGGCAGCACCTACTCCGTAAAAGCTGGAATTATCGCCGCCTGTACTGTCATCGGATTCCCGGACGATTGTATCATTCGTAAGAATCGCAGTTACATCCTCCGAAACCAGAATGGCGTTCTCATCTGATCCGGTAGAGGTAATCTCTTCTGAGTCAATCGTCGTGTCTTCTGTAATCGTGTTCACGGCATCATAGCTGTCCACACCGGAGGAACTGCCTCCGCCCATGTCACCGCCCATTCCGGAACCACCCATCTCGCCGCCGCCCATGCCGAAATCTCCGGACTGCACGGTAACCGTTGCGGCTGTTCCATCCTCATTTAAGGTGATGATGACTGTATCACCGACTTCAATATCGGAAAGCGTGATTTCCTCTGTCTCAACGGAACCCCCCATTCCAGAACCGCCGGCACCCATAGAACCGTCTCCGCCTTCTCCCATATCGGAATGTGCTTCTTGGCCTTCCACCGATGGTACCTCATCACCCATGTCTGATGGCGCTTCGCCACCGGCATCCGATGGCATCTCATCCCCCGCATCAGACGGTGCTTCTCCGCCTTCGCCTGTCGGCATCTCTCCATCTTCACCAGACGGTGCTTCTCCGTCTCCATCCGGTTTTTCCATCGCTTCCCCATCGGCAGCATTTGCATCCGCATCTCCGGCAGACATGCCTCCGCTCATTTTCAGATACTGTGTTTCGTCCGTCAGAGTAATTGTCTGTGCTTCCGCCTCAGCATCTGCCATATCAATGTCATCCGAAGCTGCGTCACTGTCACTTCCGGCTTCGCCCCCATTTGCCAGCGCTTCCTCGTCCGATCCCGTATCCCCATCTTCAGGTGCTTCGCTTCCATCCGCTGCATCCTGACTATCTCCCGGTATTTCCATATCCATGCCACCCATTCCGGTCGTAACCGATACCGTAATGAAATCTTCCCCAATCTCTGTCACGGTACCCATGATCATCTGGGAGACCTTCTGCGCTTCATCCGGCAGATCTGCCGGTACTTCGCCGTCAACGGATGCTTCCGCTGCTGCATCAGTCTGGCCTTCCTGGGCATACGCCACAGTCGGAACCGCCGTAATCACCAGGCCCATCAATACTGCGATTTGTTTTTTCTTCATAATTCTTCTACCTCCGAAATTGATGAATTCTCATTTCCTGCTCTTTCATAAACAGTCTGCCTGACATCCATGTAAATTCGCTTTCATGAAACGGTATTTCCTGCTAATCATCTCAATCAGACACGTGTCCGACTATAATTTAAAAATATGTTTCTGGTGTGAAGAAAAAACGAACGAAGTATGTTTCAGTTGAAATATTTCTGATTGACTTTTTGGAAAAACAGCTATAAAATCAAAAGAAATAAGGACAGAGACGTCAGGCATTCCCTTGATGGTTCTGTCCTTTTTTCATATTCCAAAGCAGATGACGACAGCATAAACGTTCCTGTGTTTCAGTTTATAGCTGCTGGCTAATGGTTCACTGACAGCTGTTATAGAAGGGAGAAGTTGTTCTTTATGGATTCCATTGATCATAAAATCATTCTGGCTCTGAAAGAAAACGGACGCCGGAAGGCGTCCGATATCAGTCACGAAATTCACCTTTCCGTCTCTTCCGTAATCGAACGAATTCGCAAGCTGGAAGCATCCGGTATCATTCAGGCTTATACAATTATCATGGATGACGCCAAAATCGGAAACGACCTGACTGTACTGATGGAGGTCAGTCTGGAACATCCGCGTTTTTCTGACCCTTTTGTCCGGTATGTGCGTACCAATCCGCACATCATTTCCTGCTACTATCTGACAGGGGAATTTGACTATATGCTGAAAATCTGCTGCCATTCCTCCAGAGAACTCGAAGAGATTCACCGTGAGATTAAGCAACAGGAAGGGGTACGCCTGACGAAAACACATTATGTGCTGAGTACAGAAAAAAATAATTATTCGTCTATGCCGGATTTTGAGGAAGAGAATGGAATAGTAAGCTCCGCATCCGGTTCGCGCGGACAGGTATGAGGGAATCCCCTCATACCCGCATTTGTTTTCCCGCGTTATTTTTCCTCCGCGGCCTGCTTCACCGCCATATGGTTAATCGCGGTCAGAAGAGCATCGACAGAAGCCCGGATGATATCGACATCGAGACCGGCTCCCCAGTGAAGCGTACCAGTCTTTTTCTCACGGATGCCAACATAGGCAATTGCGCGGGAGCTGGAGCTTTGCTCAAGCGCATGCTCTTCGTATGTGACCAGATCGTACTCCAGGCGGAAGTGTCGCTTCATCGCGTTGCTCACCGCATTCAGACGGCCGTTGCCGGAGGCTTTGATGACGTTCGTCTTGCCGTCACAGGTCACCGTCACCTCTGCAATAATGCCGTTATGCTGTTTGAAGTGCATTTCCGGGATACTGTACGGCTCCGTAATATTTTCAAACTTATCCTTGAACAGCTGGAAAATCTCATCCGGCAGCAGTTCTTTATGCAGTTCATCGGAAACGCCCTTTGCCGCATATCCCATCGCCTCACGCATTTTCTTTGGCAGCTTAAGTCCGTAATTCTGTTCCAGGATATAGCCAACACCACCTTTGCCGGACTGACTGTTGATGCGGATGACATCCGCGTCATAGGAGCGTCCTATATCTGTAGGGTCGATCGGCAGATAAGGAACGGTCCAGGTATCGCAGTGATTTTCTTCCCGATATTTCATCCCCTTTGCGATCGCATCCTGGTGCGAGCCGGAAAATGCGGCAAATACCAGAGCACCCGCATAGGGGCTTCTCTCATCTACCTTCATACCGGTATATTTCTCATATGCTTCCGTAATCTTTGTCATATCATTAAAATCCAGTTTCGGATCTACACCCTGTGCATACATATTCATGCCAAGTGTAATGATATCCACATTACCGGTACGCTCACCATTTCCAAAAAGTGTACCCTCAATGCGATCCGCGCCGGCCAGCATCCCCATTTCTGTGTCAGAGATACCGCAGCCTCTGTCATTATGCGGATGAAGAGAAAGAACCACATTTTCCCGATAGTTCAAATGCTCATTCATATATTCAATCTGACTTGCGTATACATGAGGCATGGACATCTGCACGGTACTTGGAAGGTTAATGATCGCCTTGCGGTCCGCTGTCGGTTTCCATACATCGAGCACTGCGTTGCACACTTCTGCAGCATATTCTACTTCCGTACCGGTAAAGCTTTCCGGACTGTATTCAAAGCGATACTTTTCCCCTGCTTCATCCGTGAGCTGCTGCAGAAGCTTTGCTCCGTCCACGGCAATTTTCAGAATCTCCTCCTTCGACATATGGAATACCTGCTCCCGCTGTGCCAGAGAAGTCGAATTGTATACATGAACGATCGCGTTTTTCGCTCCCTTGAGTGCGTCAAAGGTCTTACGAATAATGTGCTCCCGCGCCTGTGTCAGCACCTGCAGCGTCACATCATCCGGCACCAGATCCTCTTCGATCAGACGGCGCAGAAACTGAAATTCCGTATCCGAAGCCGCGGGAAATCCTACCTCAATTTCCTTAAAACCAACCTCGACCAGTAGCTTGAAAAAGCTGATCTTCTGGTCCAGAGTCATTGGCACCACCAGTGCCTGGTTGCCATCGCGTAGATCCACACTGCACCAGATGGGAGCGTGATCTACATATTCCTTCTCGGCCCATTTCATGCATCTTTCAGGGGGCATAAAATACTGGCGGGTATACTTCTTTGGGTTCATCATAATGTTTGTCTCCTTCCTGAATGGTCAATGTTATACTGATTCAAATCAGCAGGCCACAAACCCGTTTGCTTCGCAAACTATTCGCTGCTTGCACAGCTTCTTATTTATTTTGCTGCTGCTTTGAATCCTGTAAACAAAAAATCCGCCTCTTTCGGCTATTGCCTGAAGAGACGGAAGACTACAAAATCTTTCGCGGTACCACTCTCATTTATGATCGCTCATACACTCAACGGACACGGGCTGCACAGCGGACTTCTTTTGCCACCTTATGGCATGTCATCCATACCTGTCAGTCTTTATATCCTTCCCATGGTAACGGTCGGGCACCGTCTGTGTCTACTCTGCTTTCTGCAACTCAGACTCGGTAAACGATCATTTCGAAAGTCTGAATCCATAAAAGATTTCGGACAGCCGCTCGGGAGCGAGTTCTTCTGATCTCTCCTGATGCCTCGCACCATACGGCATTTCTCTGAAAAGAGAAAATCAGTGTACTATTCTCCGTCAACGCATTTTGCAATGTTGGTTTTCAACTTCCCGTAGTTTAACATTGAAACAACCTTTTGTCAACTACAAAATGTTACTCTGCAGGCAGAGTGTTACAGGTCAGACCGGTTCAGGTTTACTCATTCTCATCCGGTTCCGGAGAATTTAGAATCGACCGAAGCAGCTCCATGATCCCGTCAAAAGAAATCTGACAGTCCCCGTCAAAAATCTGAACAGGTATATGCTTATTCATTCCGTAGATGGTAGTGCGGCATTCGTGTTCAATGTCATAAACAATCACTTTCTCCAATCTCAGATCAATAACCCAGTATTCCCGGACGCCCGCACCGATATATTTCGCCAGCTTAACCGTAAGATCCTTTCGCGCACTCGATGGCGACAGAATCTCGACCACCAGATCCGGAGCGCCGTAAATACAGCGTTTGATTATCTTATCTTTATCGCAAATGACCAGTACATCTGGCTGTACCATTGTCCGATTATTACCGTCCAGCTGCACATCCACAGGTGCTGAATAAGCAAAGCATTTGCCTCCACGCGAATTGATATAATTATTCAGTTGAACGGTTATTGCAGTAGCTGCAGTCTGATGAGCCATATTCGGAGCAGCCATATCATAAATCACACCATCAATTAATTCGACCCGCTGATCGTCCGGCAGTGCGTAATAGTCCTCCAGTGTATATTCTCCCTGACGCTTTAGCGCATACTTAAGACTCGCTTCTTTTATCATATCCTTTTCTGAGACAGTCTCCTGCAGGACATATAGCGGCTCTTTTTTCACTTCTTTTTTCTCCTGAACGCTCTCTTCATTCTCCAGTTTTTCTTTCTGTTTTTCTGTCTGAATTATACAGTCTTTTTCCATACGAGCCTCCCTCCTCATACATGCTTTTTCTTGTCATTTCCCTAAATAATTATACAAATGCATATTACGACATAGCTGCTCATTTGTCAATATGTTTCTAAATTTATCTTTCATTTCGTTTTATGATAGCATGAAATCTCTCATTGATTAAATGACAAACGTGGAAGCCTGCGAAATCAATCTCGTGCCAGCTTGCAACACAGGCTTGTATGTGATATAGTAGCCTTACTCAATCATTATTTACATATAACTTACAGAAAGCAGGCAACGACATGAAGCAGCAAAGAGCTTACCCTATTCTCACAGTCAGCAAGAAAGCAGAGCGTTCTATTCTGAATGGGCATCCGTGGATTTACGACGCGGAAATCCAAGATGTCATCGGAACGCTGTCAAACGGATGCCTCGTCGATGTAGTATCTTTATCATCAGATTCGAGACAGGATACGAAACCTGCTTCTTCTGACAGCACTCACTCCGCAAAAAATGAGTCATCAACGCAAAAGCCCGGCAAATATCTGGGCACCGGCTTTTACAGTGAACATTCCAAAATCCGTGTCCGCCTGATCTCGCGCAATGCGAATGATAAGTTTGACGCCGCGTTCTGGGCACGGAGAATTCGCTACGCCTGGGAATACCGTAAAACCGTGATGGGCACAGATATTGATTGCTGCCGCGTCATCTTTGGGGAAGCGGATCAGTTTCCAGGGCTGACAGTCGATCGTTTTCACGATATTCTGGTGACACAGACACTCTCTTATGGGATGGACCTGCTGAAACCGGTTATTTTTCCGCTTTTATATCAGACACTGACAGAAGACGGCCAGGAAATCCGGGGAATCTATGAAAGAAATGATGTGTCCATACGCGAACTGGAAGGGCTGAAACAATACAAAGGCTGGTATCCGCTTGACATCACTCAGAACCAAATAGATCCTCTCACGGAAATCACAGAAAATGGAATCATCTATCAGGTAGACGTAGAAAATGGCCAGAAAACCGGCTTCTTTCTTGACCAGAAATACAACCGTCAGGCCGTAGCCCGTCTCGCTGCCGGAAAACGCGTACTGGACTGTTTTACGCACACCGGCTCCTTTGCGCTGAATGCAGTGAAGGGCGGCGCGTCCCATGTCTGCGCCGTCGATATCTCCCAGAGCGCAATTGACATGGCACGCCATAACGCCGAACACAATGGGTTCACCGACCGCATGACATTCCGCGTTGCTAACGTATTTGACCTGCTCCCGCAGTTAGAGCAGAGTCACGAAGAAAAATACGATTTTATCATCCTCGATCCGCCTGCCTTCACGAAGAGCCGACGCACCGTGGACAGTGCAAAAAAAGGTTACAAAGAAATCAACCTGCGCGCCATGAAGCTTTTGCCGCGCGGCGGGTATCTCGCCACCTGCTCCTGCTCGCATTTCATGCCGGATGAGCTGTTTATCAAAATGCTTCACTCCGCCGCCGCAGACGCCGGGGTACAGCTGCGTCAGATTGAGGCCCGGCAGCAGGCGCCCGACCATCCAATTCTCTGGAATGTGCCAGAGACAGATTATCTGAAATTTTACCTGTTTCAGGTGATTTGAGCTGGTCTCCACGTTTTCAGAACCGCAAACAGAAAAAGCCTTCCTGCTTTATCACAGAAAGGCTTTTTCTATAAGAAAACATTATCCTTCTATTTCCAGTTCTCCCTTAAGTCCATTTTCTGCACTTACTTTTACATGAATGTCCTCTCCGGTTCCGGTCTTTCGAAGAATCAGAAGCGCCGTCGCACCCCAGGTGTCGGCGACTCCATCGAGATAGTTGTAATCCGGTTTCGGGTTGCCGCTTCCGAATCCGGCCAGTACGGCTCCTCCGGAGACTTCTGCCTTCAGCCTGCCCTCTGCTCCGGTCGCCAGAATACCCGCAGCATCTAGCAGCTGCACGTCAATGAACAGAAGCTCATTTCTTGCGTTCTCTTCACAGGTAAGCACTACCTTTGCCGGTTCCGCTGCAGTGTGTAGTTCGGTCTGTGCTGCGGCAGTCATTTTTCCTGCATCGGCGCCGTCTTTTTTATACAGCACGGCAGTAACCGTTCCCGGTTCGTAGGTAGTTTCGAAAATAGTCCGATAGCCTGCTGCCTCTCCGCTCGTTGCTCTGCCGACGGATTTGCCGTTTACAAACAGCTCCACTTCATCTCCGGGCGCATAGACCTCGACGATTACCGGCATGCCATCACAGCCCTCCCAGGTCCAGGAGGCGGTCGCGTCACTGATGACCCACGGGGTCTTGATCAGCGGCTCACCATAGTGATTCGGGTTCTGCACCGCAATGTACGGCTTTCCGCGGAGGCCGAAGACGCATTCTCTGTAGTAGGACGCCGGTCTTCTTCTGCCTGTGATGTCAATATCGCCGCAGTAGGCCAGCTGTGCCGGAAATTCTGCGCCGAATCCGCCCTCACCCCAATGATATGCCGGAATCCCGACGCCAGCCTCACCGATGTAATCCCAGCCAGTCCAGGTGAAATCACCGATCACATGCGGCGCGTTTTTGATAATTCCCCAGTTTCTCGCAATCTCAGGCGGATAGGTCTCGCTGCCTACGATGACACGGTTCGGATAATCCTTTGCGTCCCGCTCATAGCGCGCGGTCATGTAATTGTACCCGGCGACATCCAGATAAGCACAGGCCTTTTCCAGTTTGTCGGAGATTGCGCGGTGAACAACAATATCATCCATGCGGGTATCCATCATCGTCATAAAATCATTGACATTGCCGCCTGCTGCCGGAGCATCCGTGTCTGCCTGCGAATCTGTATCGACCGGTGCATCTGCATGAATTGACGCGTCCGCATTCGCCTGCTCATCTGTTCCGTCCTGTACGGCAGCGTCAACTGAGTTCTTCGCCAGGTCTGCCATAATCTCACCGATCCGGTCTCCGGCTGCGAATACACCGTTAATCCCGGCGGTAGTATAACGGGTAGGATCCAGTTCTTTGACCTTTTTATTCATCTCATAGCAGATTTTCGCACCGGCATCACTGCCGATCTCCGGAATCTCGTTGCCGATCGAATACAGTACAACGCAGGGGTGATTGTAATCGCGGCGTACCATCGCTGTCACGTCCTTCTCCCACCACTCCCGGAAATACAGGCCATAGTCCAGATCGGATTTCATACGGTTCCACATATCGGAAAATTCGTCCATCACATAGATACCTACCTCATCGCAGGCTTTCAGCATGGCCGGAGCCATCGGCTGATGGGAAGAACGAACTGCATTAAATCCGGCTTTCTTCAGAATTTTCGCCTGACGAAGATGAAATTCTTCAAAGGTCGCAGCGCCGAGAAGTCCGGAATCGTGATGCACGCAGGCTCCGCGCAGCTTTACGCTCCTTCCGTTTACGCGAAGTCCCCGTTTTGCGTCCAGCTGCAGGGTGCGGATACCGAAAGTACCGGTCTCAGAATCGACCACTTTATTTTCTGATTTTAACGAAATCTCATACGTATACAGCGCCGGGTTTTCATCCGACCAGAGCTGCGGATTTTCCACTGCGATTCGCTGCGACAGCGTCCGCTCTTCCTGCCCGGCCAGCGTAACGGCGGCATGCTCTCTGGCGACCTCCGTCCCTGCTCCGTTACGGATCACCGTCTCCAGCATCAGTTCTGCCGGAGCGTGCCGCAGATTTTTCAGCTCGGAAGTAACTTTGATTACCGCGTAGCTGCCATCTGCGCAATCGTCCACGGATTCCGTCGTCACTCGGATTCCTTCTGGCACCAGACAGATCAGCTCAGACTCCAGCAGATAAACATCCCGGTAAATTCCGCTGCCGGAATACCAGCGGCTGT
>JAJQGP010000117.1 GCA_021200475.1 Lachnospiraceae bacterium | reverse complement strand
CTGTCCGGATTGGTGACCGGACTGGTGATCGGACTGCTTTCCGCGGAGATTGTGAAGCGATTGCCGCGATCCTGGTGAGGGAAAGATGTGAAAGCGAATGCATCGGCACTGTCTGATACGGGAGGTATTGCAGGACCCGCGAGGGCAGAAAACACGGGGAAAGAGGGATAGGGAGTTTTTATGATTGCGTATTTAAAAGGAGCCGTGGCTGCCGTTTCGGAAAGCATTCTGGTACTGGATGTAAATCAGGTCGGTTACCAGGTGTTTATTTCAACAAGGGACGCGGCGGACATGCCGGGAATCGGCTGTGAGGTGAAGGTATTTACCTGGATGAGTGTCAGCCAGGACGCGATTCGCCTGTACGGTTTTTTGCAGGAGGATGATCTGGAGGTTTTCCGCCTGCTGATTAATGTCAGCGGGATCGGGCCGAAGGCTGCATTAGGTATTTTATCTGTCTTTACGGCGAGTGAATTGAAATTTGCGGTTCTGGCGGATGATGCGAAGACAATTGCGAAAGCCCCGGGGATCGGGAGCAAGAGTGCGCATAAGGTCATTCTCGAGCTGAAAGATCGATTCAGCCTGGAGGAAGCGTATGAGAGCAGGCTGGCTGCTCCGGATGGGGGCACGTCTCCGGGCGCAGGACATTTGGCTGCCGGAGACGAGGCGGTACAGGCACTCGTTGCGCTGGGGTATTCGGGCAGCGATGCCCTGCGGGCGGTAAAGGCCTGTGAGATTTCGGAAGATATGGATACGGAGACCATTCTGAAGCTGGCCTTGAAGCATCTCTGATTTAGCAGCCTGTATCGTAATTCCGTGTGCATTCTGCACAAGGTCTTTCAATACAGTCTACTGGATTTTACACGGGTTCCGCTCCCATTTTCCCAATCGTATTTACGGAGGAACGGTATGGCGAGAAGAGTGATTGCGACGGACGCGACGGAGGAAGATATCCGCCTGGATACCGGTCTTCGACCGCGGCTTTTACAGGATTATATCGGACAGGAAAAAGTCAAGAGTACGTTGAAAATATACATCGAGGCTGCAAAGTCCAGAGGAGAGTCACTGGATCATGTCCTTTTTTATGGTCCGCCAGGGCTGGGCAAGACCACACTTGCCTGCATCATTGCAAACGAGATGGATGTAAATATTAAAATTACATCGGGACCGGCCATAGAAAAGCCGGGAGAGATGGCTGCGATCTTAAATAATCTTCAGGATGGGGATGTGCTTTTTGTAGACGAAATCCATCGGCTGAACCGGCAGGTGGAGGAGGTTCTTTATCCGGCGATGGAGGATTTTGCGATTGATATTATGATCGGCAAGGGTGCCGCGGCGCGCTCCGTGCGGCTGGATCTGCCGCATTACACGCTGGTCGGTGCTACCACAAGAGCCGGTATGTTAAGTGCGCCTCTGCGGGATCGGTTTGGCGTGGTCAATCATCTGGATTATTACACGGAGAAGGAGCTGCAGACGATCGTGCTGCGCTCGGCAGCCGTCCTGCAGGTGGAGATGGATAATCGGGGCGCACTGGAAATCGCACGCCGGTCACGGGGAACGCCGCGACTGGCGAACCGGATGCTGAAGCGGGTTCGGGACTATGCGCAGGTGCGTTATGATGGCCGGATTACGGCTGCCATTGCGTCGGAAGCGCTCGATCTTCTGGAAGTGGATCGTTATGGACTGGATGCGATTGACCGCTCGATTCTTTCCCTGATGATCGATAAATTTGACGGAGGACCGGTAGGTCTGGATACCCTTGCAGCCGCGATTGGAGAAGATTCCGGTACGATTGAGGATGTGTATGAGCCATATCTGATTAAAAACGGATTTCTGAACCGTACACCCAAAGGCCGTGTTGTCACAGAGTTTGCAAAAGAGCATATGGCTGGTCGGATATAAAAAAGAAAGTGTTGTAATTTCTGAAATCTATTATATAATCAGAATCATCGGGGAGAAAGAGAGGTCGGCCTATGTCATCCAAAAACAGGACACAGGTAATTATAGCCGGTAAAATATATACATTGAGCGGGTACGAGAGTGAGGAATACCTGCAGAGAGTAGCCGCTTATCTGAATGGAAAAATTTCAGACTTTCGGAATGTCGACGGCTATCAAAGGCTGTCGCCGGATATGAGAGGGATTCTGCTGAACCTGAACACTGCGGATGACTATTTTAAGATGAAGAATAAGGTGGAGGAGCTGGAGCAGGACCTTTCCGAGAAGGATCGTGATATCTATGAGCTTCGCCATGAACTGATCACAGCTCAGATACGTCTGGAAAATTCAGAAAAACAGAATCAGGTACTGGAGGACCGGAACGCTGAGCTGCAAAAAGAGATTATTCGCCTGGAGGCACAGGCAAAGAACAGATAATGGAAAAGTGATAAAACATCGAAAAGCTGCAATTTCGCCAGGAATAATTGCGGCTTTTCTTGTACAAACCATTTTTCGCAGCAGATGCGAGGGATATGGGAAAATATCGATTGTATTTTACAGGAGCTGATCAGAATGGAACAATCATCATATCTGCAGACCCGGGGGGAGTGCAGCTGTAAAATTGAAAACAGGACGGAGTGGTCAGGCAAGGCGGAGCTTCTCGCTCCGGCGGGGTCTCTTGAAGCGCTCCGCGCGGCTGTAAATGCCGGAGCAGACGCAGTGTACATTGGCGGGCGCGCGTTTGGAGCCCGGGCGTACGCGGACAATCCGGATGAATCGGAACTGATCGAGGGTATTGAATATTGCCATCTGCGGGGACGAAAGGTGTATCTGACGGTGAATACGCTGCTGAAGGAACAGGAGCTGAGGCAGGAGCTGCTCCCTTTTCTGACGCCGCTTTACCGACATGGGATAGACGCTCTCATCGTTCAGGATCTTGGTGTGGTTCGCTTCCTGCGCGGGCAGTTTCCGGATTTAAAGCTGCACGCCAGCACGCAGATGAGTGTGACGACACCGGAAGGGGCGGCCCTGCTGGCCCGCCATGGAATCAGTCGGGTGGTGCCTGCCAGAGAGTTGTCTCTGCGGGAGGTTCAGGCAATCATTGCTTCCGGTATGGAGGTAGAGACTTTTATACATGGGGCGATCTGTTACTGCTACTCCGGGCGCTGTCTTCTGAGCAGCATGCTCGGAGGGCGGAGTGGAAACCGGGGCCGCTGCGCGCAGCCATGCCGTCTTCCCTACACGGTGGAAGCAGCTGGAAAACGGACGGAAGGCTATCCGCTGAGCATGAAGGATATGTGCACGCTGGATATCCTGCCGGATCTGCTGGAGGCGGGAATCGTTTCACTTAAGATCGAAGGGCTTATTAAGCATCCTCTGTATGCGGCGGGCGTTACGAGCATTTATCGCAAATACCTGGACCTCTATGTCAGAAAGGGCCGCGATGGTTATCGCGTAGAAAAAGCGGATCGTCAGACCCTTTTGGAGCTGTTTGACCGCGGCGGTTTTTCAAAAGGCTATTATTACAGGAAGAATGGCCCGGACATGATTGCGATGGAGCGCCCGCCCAAAGAGAGCGCGCAGGACGCTCAGAAAAAAGCGGAAAGCAATCGGCGTTTCCTGCAAGAAAATATACAGGTAAAAATTAATGGTGATTTAATAATTTTTCCGGATAAACCTGTTATACTGGAGCTGTGGTGTGCCGGGGAAAAGCGCGGCGGCAGCTATTCTGTGAGAGTGGCCGGCGAAGTCCCGGCAATGGCCAGGACGACGGCGACGACAGAGGATGAGGTGTCCCGGCAGATGCGAAAGACCGGGAATACGCCATTTACGTTTGAACAATTGGAAATCCATCTCGCGGATGGGCTGTTTCTGCCAGTGCGGATGCTCAATGAGCTGCGCCGCGAAGCTCTGCGTATGCTGCAGGAGAAGATTCTGCTTGAGCGGGGGGCGCGTGGGTCGGAGGCTCTGCCGGCGGAGGTTCCGGGCTGGCCGAAGAAGGCTGCGATACCTGTGACAGAGGCGCAGCTGTTTCCTTCCCGTCCAGCCGCCATGAATCTTCTGGTAACGACCTGTGAACAGCTGGATGCGGTGCTGAATTGCTTGGAAAGGGCGCGGGGGGAATCCGCGCAAAAGGAAGGAAAAACGGATATCGGCGAAACGTTCCATACGGTTTATCTGGATTCGATGCTGCTTTGCACAGCCAGATGGGCAGACCGTATTGCACCAAAGATCGATCGTTTACACCAGTGGGGACTTTCGTGTTATTTTGCAGCTCCGCCCCTCTTGCGCGAGAGGGGACGCACAAGGCTTGAAACGCCTGCTGTCCGGTCTCTGCTCGCGAAAATGGACGGATTTTTGCTGTCTTCTGTGGATGAACTGGAATATTTTAAGCGCGCGTTTCCGGACGCCTGCTTTGCCGCCGAAGACTGCCTGTATTCGCTCAACAGCGAAGCGAGGGCCCTGCTTCGCGAAGAGGGCGTTTCGCGCTTTACCTTTCCGGCAGAGCTGAACGGACGGGAACTGAAATCGCTGGAATCTGCGGACAGTGAGCTTATCATTTACGGTTATCAGGCATTGATGCAGTCGGCGCAGTGTGTACGAAAAAATACGATTGGATGCAGCTGGGAGCCAGAGGCGGGGACGAAGGAAGAAACATCCGCAGGCAGCATTGTATTTCTGCGAGATCGCAAAAAGATTCGTTTTCCGGTTCTGACCCGCTGCCCGTTCTGCACAAATACGATTTATAATTCCATTCCACTGCGGCTGGGCAGCTGCGGGGAAGAGATCAGAAAGCTGCATCCGGCTTTTCTGCGGCTTTCCTTTACGATTGAGACAGGAAAGGAGACTACGCGTATTCTGAACGAATACGTCAGGGAGTCTGTTTTTTCTGAACGGGGAAGAAATTCCCGGAAACAGGGCGTACAGGCGCCGCTTGATACTGAGGGAACGAGAGGACACTTTAAAAGGGGAGTGGAGTAGTCATGATCAGTTTGCTCTACCAGGTATCCAAATATCTGATTATCATTCTTATGGCATTTTATACACTGCAGTGCTATACGGTTTTTCGCAAGAAGGATGAAGAGTCACGGCAGTATCTGTTCCTGCGCCAGAATATGCTGATGTTTTTTATGCATTTTGTCGCTTACACCCTGATTTATATTCAGCTGGGGGAGTTTGAAGTGATTCTCTTTTACGGGGCGCAGGTGCTGTATCTGCTGCTCACTCTGATTCTCTTCCGTGTGATTTACCCGATGGCCTCCCGGCTTCTGATTAATAATATGTGTATGCTGCTGACGATAGGATTTATTATGATCGCGCGGCTGGATTATGAGGAATGCCAGAAGCAGTTTATCATTGCGGTGGCGGCGACGGTTTTGGCGTTGCTGATTCCTGTGATTATCCGCAAGCTTCGGTTCATCACAAAGATCTATTATGCGTATACGCTGCTGGGAATCGGGCTGCTGGGACTTGTCGCAGTCGCAGCGCAGACCACCTATGGCTCAAAGCTTTCCCTTTCGATCGGAGGCTTTACGTTTCAGCCGTCAGAGTTTGTAAAGATTGTCTATGTGTTTGCGATTGCGGGACTTTTGCAGCATGCAAAGGATTTTAAGCGTGTCGCGATTGCCACCGGACTGGCGGCCGTTCATGTCCTGATTCTGGTGGTTTCAAAGGATCTGGGAAGTGCGGTGATTTTCTTTGTCACCTATCTCGTTATGGTTTTTATTGCTACGAAAAATCCTTTTTACACACTGGCCGGGATTCTGGCCGGAGGCGCCGGAGGCGTGGGCGCATATTTTCTGTTTTCTCATGTGCGCACCCGTGTGCAGGCCTGGCTGGATCCGTTTGCGGATTATCAGGTGAAGGGCTATCAGGTTGTGCAGGCGCTGTTTTCGATTGCCGCCGGAGGCTGGTTTGGCGTTGGCCTGTATCAGGGATCGCCGACTGCGATACCGGTTGTAGAGCAGGACATGATTTTTGCTGCAATCGCGGAGGAGCTTGGCGGGATCTTCGGCATTTGTCTGATTCTGGTATGTATGAGCTGTTTTATTATGTTTGTAAATATCGGGATGCAGCTGTCGAACCGCTATTATCGCCTGGTAGCGGTCGGTCTTGGCACGACCTATGGCGTGCAGGTTTTTCTGACAATCGGAGGTACGATCAAGCTGATCCCCCTGACGGGAGTGACGCTGCCTCTGGTCAGCTATGGAGGAAGCTCGGTTTTAAGCACTTTGATTATGTTCGCGATCGTGCAGGGACTTTATATGCTGCGGAACGATGAAGAAGTCAGCCGCGAGGAAAAAGAGGCAAAGAGAATTGCCGAGGAGCAGCGGAAACGAATGGGCCAGGGAGCCGCACGTTTCCCAAACCAGGCAAGCTATTATGGGCCGGAGAATGGGAATCCGGGTGTTTATGGAGCAAACGGCTACCCGGGTCAGAATCCGGGCGCATATGGTTCGAACGGCTACCCGGGTCAGAACACCGGTGCATATCGCCCGAACGGCTATCGGGGACGGAATACCGGCGCATATGGTTCGAATGGCTATCCAGGGCAGAATACCGGCGCATATGGTTCGAACGATTATCCGGGGCAGAATACCGGCGCATATGGCTCGAATAATTATCCGGGTCAGAATGCCGGCGCATATGGTTCCAACCGTTATTCTGCTCAGAATGCCGGTGCATATGGTTCTAACCGTTATTCCGCTCAGAATGCCAGCTCGTACAGCGCGGGCAGGAACCTGGAATCGAACGGCGGAGCTTATGAGAACCCATATGCTTCAAAGGAAAATGTGCGCAGCGAAAAAGATACGAATTCCGGAAAAAAGAAACGCCGGTTTCTGCGCAGAAGAAAATCCGATGACCGGGAGGAATAAAGGAGGAATTCTATGGGAATAAAGATGCCTCGCGGAAAGAAAAAAAAGGAATCTGATCAGGATAAAAAGATTCCGGTAAAGGTGCGGGAGGTTCATTTTGAACAGGAAGCGGAGCCGGTAAACAGCAAGGGCAGAAACACGGAACTTGGAATTGTTACATATGTATTTGTGCTTCTGTTTCTTATCATGATTGGATATCTGGTTTACCTGAATGTCTGGAAGGCAGATTCTCTGAACGCAAACGCGTACAATACCAAACAGGACGCGAATGAAGACAAGTATATCCACGGCTCTATCTATTCCTCTGACGGTCAGACGCTGGCTTATACCAGTGTAGCAGAGGATGGTACGGAAACCAGGGTTTATCCGTACGGGAATGTTTTCGCTCATGTAATCGGGTATTCCTCGAACGGGAAATCAGGGCTGGAGTCTACCAGCAATTCGGACCTGATGACTTCGCATACCTCCGTGCTTACACAGCTGCGGGAAGAATCGGAGGAGGAAAAGCAGCTGGCGGATTCCGTGTATACGACCCTGAATGTGACAATCCAGCCGACCGCTTACAGTGCGGTGGGCAGATACAATGGTGCGGTAAGCGCCATTGATCCTTCCACGGGAGAAATATTAGCGATGGTATCGAAGCCGGATTTTGACCCCAATGCGATTGAGGAGATCTGGGAGAGTGTGGTGAACGACAGTTCCAGCAGTGTTCTGCTGAATCGTGCGACGCAGGGGCTGTATCCGCCCGGCTCAACCTTCAAGATTCTGACGACACTGGCTTATATTCGTGAGAATCCGTCGACCTATTCGGATTTTACATTTACCTGCGAGGGGACACTTGAAGAGAGCGGTGCGTCGATTCATTGTTATAACAGCAAGGTACATGGCACGGTAGACTTGAAAACGGCCTTTGCAAAATCCTGCAATACTACATTTGCCAGCATCGGACTCAATCTGGGAAAAAGCAGCCTGGCGGATGTCTGTGAGGAATTTCTGTTTAATACTTCCCTGCCGACGGCTCTGCAGCACAGCACTTCGCAGTTTACCCTGAGCGAAAGTGCTTCTTACGGAGAAATCATGCAGACGGCGATCGGTCAGGGAGAAACGCTGGTGACTCCGCTGCATATGGCGCTGATCACGGCTACGGTAGCGAATGACGGTGTTATGATGCGCCCCTATCTGGTTGACTACATCGAAGCGAATGACGGTACGCTGGTATCGGAAACAAAGTCTTCCAGGTACAAACGTCTCATGACAGAGGAGGAGGCCAGTGTTTTGCAGGAGTACATGGAAGAGACCGTGATCAGCGGAACAGCGACCTCCCTCGGCTGGTATGATTTTACGGTAGCGGGTAAGACTGGCTCTGCGGAATACGGCTCTGACAGCAATGGCGGCACCCATTCCTGGTTTGTCGGCTATTCTTACGAGAATAATGGAGACGCTGATCTGGTTGTGGTTGTGATTGCCGAGGATGGAGGCGCGGGAAGCGATACGGCAGTTCCGATCGCTTCACAGGTTTTTCAGGCTTATTATAATTATGTAGCAGAGTAATTTTCTGGTTGCGTGTTTGGAGAAAAAGAGTTATACTGATCACAGTTCATTCAAAATTGGGTCACACGCAAACAGGAGGCGTTGCAATGATTGAAGCAATTAGCTGTGGCGGTGTGGTGATTTTCAGGGGGAAGGTGCTTGTTCTGTACAAAAGTTATCGGAATAAGTACGAAGGCTGGGTTCTGCCGAAGGGAACGGTTGAAGAAGGCGAGGATTTCAAGGAAACCGCGGCACGCGAAGTTTTGGAGGAAACCGGAGTCAGGGCTGCTATCATCAAGTATGTCGGAAAGAGTCAGTACACATTCAGTGTACCGGATGACATTGTGTCGAAGGATGTACACTGGTATCTGATGATGGCTGACAGCTATTACAGCAAACCACAGCGGGAAGAGTATTTTATTGATTCGGGATATTACAAGTATCATGAGGCTTATCATCTGCTCCGATTTTCCAATGAGAAGATGATTTTGGAGAAAGCGTACAGCGAGTATCTGAATTTAAAGAAGAACAATCTCTGGGGAAACCGAAAATACTTTTAATGTCGCCGGGACGAAAAGGGTGTTGCTGCCCTTTTTTCACAATGCCGGGATTCTGCGGAAGTGCGGAATGTCGGCTTTTTTTCAAGGGGAAATCAGAGTGAACTGGTATCGGAACCTTTATATCGGGAAGACTTTTTTACAGAAGAAAAAGAAAATCAGACGAATGGTGGAAGCGCAAAAGGCCGTTCCGGGACTTTATCTGATTCTGCTTCGTACGGATACCGAGCATAATCAGCTGGAGATCGTGCCGCAGCGCTGCCTTGCTGAGACGATCTGGGACTTATCGTCTGCTGTGATTCTGGGGATTGCGTGCGGCAAATCAGAAGCGAAGGAGCTTCTTGTGCAGATGACGGAGCAGGTGTATGCGGAGACAAAGACCGCGGACCTCAGAGGGTATTTTCTGGCAAGGATCTGAAGCAGATGATACTTCCCGTCGCTGTACAGGATGCAGGGCTGTAGAGCTGCGGGTAAACAGAAAGGGTCAAGAGAGGTTTCGACTGAAAGAATGATACTTCATATAATTTTGACAATACTGAAGATAGCAGGCATCGTGCTGCTGGTTCTGGTTTTGCTGGTGGCAGCGCTGCTTTTGTCTGTTCTGTTTTCTCCGATCCGATATCACCTTTCGGTGGCGTTTACGGAAGAGAAAAAGAGCGGTGCAGCAGAGATCAGCTGGCTGCTTCATCTGATTTCCGTGAAGGTTTCCGCAGAGGTTCTGCCTGTTTCTGAAAAGAAGGCGGCTGCGGATGATTCTTCAGCTTCCGATGCGTCTGTGAATCCGCTTTCATTACGCTCAGAGGTTCAGACCGGAGTGCAGCTTCGCATTCTGGGAATCGACCCTTTTGCTGTTCATTCTTTTTTTCAAAAGCGAAAGCAGAAAAAAGCGGAGAATAAACGGGCAAGGCCGAAAAAGGCGGGCCGAAAAAAGAAAGCCGGACGGGCAGAAGCTGACAGGGAGAAAAAGCAGCCCGGCCAGATGGAAGCGTCCGGATCTCAGCCGATGAAAGAAGCCAGGCGGGCAAACAGGTCTCAACAGCAAGAAGCATCCGAGCGCGTGACGATGTCACGACAGACAGAACAGGAGAGGCAGCCCGGCCATACAGAAAAGTCCGAACAAAATGAAACTGCCGGGCAGGCGAAAAAGACCGGACAGGGAGAGGCATCCGGATGGACGGCACAGACCGGGCAGGGAGAAGCATCCGGATGGACAGCACAGACCGGGCAAAGAGAAGCGGCTGGACAGACGGAGCAGAACAGACAGGGAGGACGAGCCGGACACACGAAAACGTTCCTGGATAAAATCCGGGCGTTTTGTGAAAGAATAAAGCAGATACCGGAGCAGATCCGGCGTCTGG
>JAJQGP010000115.1 GCA_021200475.1 Lachnospiraceae bacterium | reverse complement strand
CTGATATATATTTTTACCTTTTTATCTGCGTCCAGCCGCCAGGTCAGGGCATCATTGAGACAGTGAATACCCTCAATAATCAGAATATCCTGGGATCCCAGCCTCATGTAATTGCCTTTGTATTCCCGTCTGCCAGTCTTAAAATTGAAGGTCGGAAGCTCCACGCTCTCGCCGCGAAGAAGTGCGAGCATATCTTCATTGAGCTTCTTCACATCAATTGCCTCAAGGCACTCAAAATTCGGTCTGCCATCTTCATCCAGGGGCGTATACTCCCGGTTCACAAAATAATTATCCGCCTCAATTGGGTGCGGCTTCAGCCCATGTACAGAAAGCTGTGTGGACAGCCGATGTGAAAAGGTTGTTTTCCCGGAGGAAGAAGGTCCGGCGATCAGGATAACTCTTTTTTCCGGAGACGCCGCGATCTGCTCCGCCATTTCCGCAATTCTTTTCTCATGGTATGCCTCCTGTATCATGATCAGATCTTTCGCGCGGTGGTTTACGATATAGGTATTGAGGGCACCGACAGTCGGAATCCCCAGGCGCGCGCCCCATTCGATTGAGTCCTTCTGCGTCCTCCAGATCTTATGATGCGGGATATATGCCGCCCGCGCCTGATCCGGAGACATTGCCTCCAGAGGCTTCTTTCCCGGCTCTGTGGGCGGCAGATTCTCCGAAAGCTTCTCCGGCTCCATCTGAGACGGAAAACACAAAAGGAAGCCATCCTCAAACAGACGCAGGTCAAAACAGGTCAGATAAGAGGCATCCGGGAGCATATATCCATAATAATAGTCCTCAAAATTTTCAAGATTATAAATGTTTACCTTCGAAGAACGCCGGTAGCGGAACAGCTCCTCCTTATCATACATCCGGTACTCATGGAATTTTTCGCACGCCTCCCAGGTCGCAATTGTTTCCTTGCGGATGGGTGCCGCCTCACGTACCAGCTTTTTCATATGCTGCCTGACTTCACTTAAAAACTCCTCCGTCAGCGGAGCCCGTCCCCGCATGGTACAATAATAGCTCTCCCCGACTGAAAAGTGCACGCTGACGCAGTCAATGTTCTGATTATCCCCGACTACGTAATACATACTTTTTAACATCAATAGCACCAGTGATCGGCGATAGGTTTCACAGCCGGCCTTATCCTGCAGCGTCACGAAACGCACTCTGGCGCCATCCCGGGGTGTTTTCGTAAGCTCGCGCAGCCTTCCGTTTTCGCTTACCAGCACAATGGAATATGGAAAATCCTTCTGGTGAGCGGCTGCAATCTCCCGAAACGACACTCCCGCCGGATAGCTTTCCGGCATTCCTTCTATGTATATTGTAATCCTGTTTTCCTTATATTCATCCATCTGCATACCCCCGTTCTCTCTGGTTACAGGTCACACCTTAACCAATTTACGTTATTTTAGACGTAACAGTTCAGAACAGCATCGAAATGAAAAGACAGGTGCTGAGCGCCAGTGGCGCTCGTTTAGCACCGACCGGAGCGGCAGCGGAGAATATGACGCGTTAGCGGCATATAGCCTGCATCGCAGGCGTCGCTGGACGTCCAGTGGACGTCCGCTTAGCGACGACCGAAGCGGAGCGTAGACCTGCGGCCTGCTGTTCTGAATAGTTACTTTTAAACACTACTGGTGTGACCAGTAACTCTGTCTGCTCAGTCTGGATTGCTTCCATCGTATAATCGCAGCGCCTCCCCGATTCGCTCAAGGCTAACGCGCACCTCATTTTTCCGCACACAGGCAGCTTCGCCTCTCCCCAGCTCCAGCGACCTTAGAACATTCTCCAGTGTCGCACGTTCACGCAGCAAAAACTGATATAATACCGGGTGGCGCATTTCCAGCAGCCTTGGTCCAAACCGTAATTCTGTCTCACTCATCGCGGATGGCAGGGAAGATTGTCTGGTTTCCGCCCCGGCAGAAGGAGTGTCGCATCTCTCCGATTGCATTGATGCAGAGCATGCAGGACACTGCCTGGCCTTCATCATCGGATAATACTTTCCGTCTTCAAAGACCATATCCTCCCGCACTATGGTCCACCCCTTCTGCTCCAGCCAGGAGCGCACCAGCGAAATTTCGGACTGAGGCTGAAGAATCAGCTCCGTCTGGCTGATCGGGTTCCTTTCCTCCAGGTCGCGCCGCTCCCGTGCCAGAAGCAGGCCCGCCTTTCCGTCCTCTTTCATGCCATTTTCCAGAATCCGGATCGTCAGCGCACCCCCCATCCCCGCGATCACAATGCTCTGCGCCTCACCCGGTGAAAATGCCGCAAGGCCATCGGAAAGTCTGGTTTCGATCTTTCCCTCCAGCGCATGCTCCCGGATGTGCGCATCGGCGCGCGCAAGGGGGCCGCGGTTGACATCCGCTGCGATTGCGCGCGGAGTGATCTGCTGCTCCACCAGATAAATCGGTATGTACGCATGGTCCGTCCCGATGTCCGCAAGGACAAGTCCGGGCGTCACCATGTCCGCGACTGCCGCCAGTCGTTTTGATAACTGCATAAACTCCTCCATCCGTTCTATTACACGATAGCCCCGCAGCAAACACGAAGCAGTGTCCTGCCACACCGCTGTCATTCCAGATAGTCTCTCAGCTTCCGGCTGCGGCTCGGGTGCCGCAGCTTGCGCAGCGCTTTCGCCTCAATCTGGCGAATCCGTTCGCGCGTCACACTGAACTCTTTGCCGACCTCCTCAAGTGTCCGCGCCCGGCCATCGTCCAGACCGAACCGCAGCCGCAGCACACGCTGCTCCCGCTCGGTCAGCGTGGAAAGGACTTCCACCAGCTGCTCCTGCATCACGTTAAAGGTCGCCGCCTCCGCCGGAACCAGCGTGCGCTCGTCGCTGATAAAATCGCCCAGATGAGTATCTTCCTCATCCCCAACCGGTGTCTCCAGCGATACCGGCTCCTGGGCGATTTTCAGTATCTCGGCGACGCGTTCCGGCTCCATTGCGATCGCCGCGGCAATCTCCTCTGCGGTCGGCTCCCGCCCAAGCTCCAGCAGCAGTTGTCTGGAAACCCGGCCCACACGATTCATCGTCTCTACCATATGCACCGGAATTCGGATGGTGCGCGCCTGATCCGCGATCGCGCGCGTAATTGCCTGACGAATCCACCACGTTGCATAAGTGCTGAATTTGTATCCCTTGCGGTAATCAAACTTGTCCACCGCTTTCATCAGTCCCAGATTTCCCTCCTGCACCAGATCAAGCAGCTGCATTCCGCGCCCGCTGTAGCGCTTCGCGATGCTGACCACAAGCCGCAAATTCGCCTCTGCCAAACGCGCTTTCGCCGTCTCATCGCCCTCGCTCATCCGTTTTGCAAGAAGCATCTCTTCCCCGGCGCTCAAAAGATGGATCTGACCGATCTCTTTCAGATACATCCGCACCGGGTCATCCAGCGCAATTCCATCCAGAGCATCGGAAGCGGTAAGCGATTCGAGGTCGTCTGTATCGGCAAATAACTCCAGATCATCCGCCTCACCAGGCACATCCCGACGTTCCGCGGCAAACAGCTCCGCTGAATCCTCTGCAGAGACAGGCTCGTCCAAAGCTTCCCTTCGCTCTCCGTTCGTTCGCTTTCGTAACCCACCCGTTTCGATCCCGGGGACTGTTTTCCGCGTATTCATCCAATTCCTGCCTTTACGATTCATTTATGGTTTTTTCGTCCATTTGTTTCCTTTATTCTTTCCGCTCCGGAAGAGAAATATGCAGGTGTGCTAATCCTTCCAGGCGTTTTTTTGCAGCAATCAGCGCCTGCAGTCCCTGCAAATCACCCGGATCAAGTGCGGCATTCTTCTGCTCCACCGCCCCTGTCATCACCCTGCGGATCGTATCTGCAACTGCCTTTTCCTCCTCCTCCCTCGTTGTCACCGGTATTTCCGTATTAAAAATCTGAGCAACTGTCCGCTGCTGTACCGGATCCATAAAATGATCCACAATCCGTGCCGGGCTCCGCTCCTTCTTCGCAAGCTGTTCAAACAGCATCGAGGCCACCTCCCGGTACAGCGGATCCGTAAAATCCTTCGGACTGACATACGATGACACGGTCGGATATAGTTCCGGATATTCGACCAGCCAGTTCAGAAGCAGGCGCTGTGACTTTAAGAGACCGTCATCCTTTTCACTGCGGTGTTCCCGCTCCAGCGACCGCGGCGCGGTGCGAACCGGAGCTCCCTGCATGAGAACATTCAGCACCATTTTGCGCATTCCCTCATAGGAGGTCTGGTAGCGTTCCGCCACTGCCTCAATGTAATTCTCCCGCTCAATTTCCAGCTCCAGCCCGGCGATTTTCGCCGCCGCTGCCTGAAAAAAACGGGTTTTTCCATCCGGGTCCTTCATATCGTATGATTTTTCCATCACAGACAGTTCAAACAGAAAACTGTTCTCCGCTCTGGCAATCCGCTCCTGAAACGCGTCCGTCCCAAGCGCCTTAATAAATTCATCCGGATCCTTATAAGGATCCATGTGCAGCACCCGTGCAGATACTCCCGCTTCTTTTAAAAGCGGAATCGCCCGCAGCGCGGCTTTGATCCCCGCCTCATCACTGTCATAGGTCAGGATGACTTCATCCGTATAACGTTTCAAAATAGAAGCGTGCCGGCTGGTCAGCGCTGTGCCGAGTGAAGCCACCGCATTCGTAAACCCGGCCTGATGCATCGAAATGACATCCATATACCCCTCACATACCAGCAGATTTTTTTCCTTTGATGTCCGCGCGAAATTCAGCCCATATAGATTCCTGCTTTTGTCAAAAACCACCGTTTCCGGGGAATTCAGGTACTTCGGCTTGCCATCTCCCATCACACGGCCGCCAAAGCCAATAACCTTATTGTTCACATCCATGATAGGAAAAATGACCCGGTTCCAGAATTTATCATACATCCCCTGCCGCTCGTTCACCTGCATCAGACCGGAATCCTTCAAAAGCGCATCCGAATATCCCTGCTTTTTCAGGTAACGATACAGCATGCTGCCGTCCGGGCCGGCGTATCCCAGACCAAAATGCTTCATCGTCTCATCGGAAAGTTCCCGGTTTTTCAGATACTCCATGCCGCGCTGCCCCTGCGGTGCGCGCAGCTGGAAATAATAGAACTTTGCTGCAAGCTTGTTGAGCTCCAGCACACTGCTTCTTCTGTCTCTCTCCCGCCTGGCCTCCTCTGAGTACTCCTCCTCCGGAAGGGAAATGCCGGCGCGGTCCGCCAGGAATCGGACTGCCTCCGGAAACGTGTAGTTCTCATATTCCATAATAAAATTAAAGACACCGCCGCCCGCGCCACAGCCGAAGCAATAGTACATCTGCTTGCCCGGACTGACGGAAAAGGAAGGAGACTTTTCATTGTGAAACGGACAAAGTCCAAAATAGTTGCTCCCCCGCCTCTGCAGCTTCACGTAACCAGAGACAACACTCACAATGTCGCTGCGCAGGCGCACCTCCTCAATTACCTCATCTGAATAATACATCGTTTCATTCTCCTCACCGGAATCCATCAGGTCTGCCACGACTGCGGCACAAAGAGCTCCTTGTATTTTCGAATCGAATACAGATCTGTCATACCTGCGATATAATCGCAGACCACCTTTTCCCTTGGCTCCCCGCGCTTTTCCATTAAATTCTGGTATTCCTGCGGCATCTGCTCCGGCTTTTCATTGTAATAACGGTAAAGCTCCTGAATCATCCGGATCGCTTTTCCTTCCTCGCTCTTCGCTTCCGGATTCAGGTAAACACTCTGGAACATAAACGCGCGCAGATTCCGCATCGCTGTTTCCATGGTCTCCGACATTGCAATGTGATCCTGCCCTTCACTGTTATTCACCACATCGTGAATCAATGTATTCAGACGCTTTCCCGTCGTGTCACCGATGATGCGGCGGCTTTCATCCGGAATATCTGCCTCTTTGAGAATTCCGGCGCGCTCCGCGTCATCAATGTCATGATTTATGTACGCAATCTTATCGCAATATCTCACCACCTGGCCTTCCAGCGTATGTGGATGTCCTGCAGTGCGGTGATTCAGAATGCCATCCCGCACTTCCCAGGTCAGATTCAGTCCTTCGCCCGTCTTTTCCAGCAGCTCCACGACACGCACGCTCTGCTGATAGTGTGCAAATCCAAACGGACACACATCATTCAGTGCCTTCTCACCGGCATGTCCAAACGGCGTATGTCCCAGGTCATGACCGAGCGCAATCGCGTCCGTCAGATCCTCATTCAGCCGAAGCGCTTTCGCAATCGTACGGGCCAGCTGAGACACCTCCAGCGTATGTGTCATACGTGTCCGGTAATGATCTCCTTCCGGAATCAGGAAAACCTGCGTCTTCTGCTTCAGCCGACGAAAGGATTTGCTGTGAATAATCCGGTCCCGGTCCCTCTGGTATACCGTGCGAATATCACACTGCGGTTCCTCCCTCTTGCGCCCCCTGCTCTCCCGGCTGTAGGACGCGTAGGGGCTGAAAATCTGATATTCCAATTCTTCTGTTTGCTCGCGAATCGTCATACGTTCACCTTCTCCCTGTATTATTCCCTGATTCGAACGGCAAATACACGTATAGAATTACTGTCCCTTGTATCATTATATGCAAAAAACTGCAAAATGTTTCAGTTTTATCCGAAATTTTACGAAAACGGCGCAAAACACCACCCTGTGGCAGTCTGCACCGTCTACTCCCTGACCTCTTTCAATTTCCGGATCAGCTCCATATCTTCCGCGCTCACGCGGATATTGCTTCGAAGTACCTTCCCCTCCGAAGTAGTCATCTCGACCGCAATGACAGAGCCTTCATCCACTACGGCAGCAGCCGCCTCCAGAAATGGAAAAAGCTTTGGATGGCTGTCTGCGAGCTGATCCTCCATGCCCTTTAGCTGCATAAGCTTCATCGGGTTTATTTTCATCTCCTGTGTCACTCCTCTTTTTTGTGCCTGTCCATTTCTCCTGTATCATCAAATGCCGGTCACATCATGCTTACAATCCCGACACACACAATAAAAAACCACCCCACAACAGCCACGGTACTGAGAATGATGCCAAATCTGCCGGGCAGATTTGAATTGCAGTCGTCCCGAAAGCTGATAAATCCATATCGCAGCCCCAGCAGCGCCATCACAATCCCTGTTACACCGCACGCGCCAATCCATGTGCCGGCGTTGCCCTTCAGCCAATAGGAAATCAGCAGCAGCAGCAAAAACAATGCAATGCTGATCACACTCATCACCAACGATGCGATACCGTTTGCAGAATACTTTTTTTCTACAAATGAATAAACTCTTTTATCTGCCATCTTGTTCCTCATAATACAACCGCTCCGCAGCTTTGCAGCCGCCTCTTACCGCAGCTGTTCCGCAGCTTCACAGCCGCCTCTCATCCTCCGTCTGTATCAGCCCCTGTTCCGGCACTTTTTTGCAGCACTGCTGCCCGCTTCAGACACCTTACCGGTTTTCCGTACCTCAAGCGCCAGATACCAGCGGCTCATCACCCGAAACACCAGATATCCCAGCAGACCGCCGAGCGTATTCAGAATCATGTCATCCACATCAAAGCAGCCAACCCGGAAAATCAGCTGTGACACCTCTACCAGCGCACTGATCTCAAAGCTCAAAAGCGTCATGCGCCAGGCACTTCTGGCGCCGCGGACCATCAGCGGAACCAGTGCCCCAAACGGAATAAAACCAATCACATTCCCCAGCAGATTCGTCAGTACCGCCCACGTCCCAAGCAGCTTCCGGTAGCGGATATAGCGGATAATCTCCCGAAATGGGTAAATATTGTAATTATATTCTCCCGCGCCGCCATGTCCGTATTCTTCAGAAAGAAACAGAAAATAGACCAGTCCGGCCATATACAGCAAAAAAAGGCACGTGCCCAATGCTTTTATTACTTTTCTTGGCAAAGCATTTCCTTTCATCTTCTCCATTCACACCGATCATTTCACGGAGTGCGAATGCAATTCTTTTCCATCCCTTTTAAAGACCAAGCCCGGTACCGGCCTTCCACAGTCTCACTGCATTCAGAATCATCAATATACCGGTCGCCACCCCTGTCACCATCACAACAATGCCAAGCACCAGGTTCCATACGCCGGCTTTCTCTGTCGCTCGTACCATCCGTTCATCCATGTCCAGTTCCTCCTCTTCTTCCCAGTCACCAGATTCCGTTTTCATTTTCTCATCCATCTCTTTTCATACACATCCCATCGTCATCCTTTTGTCGTTCTTCCGGCATCGCAGAAGATCAACGAAAACGGACTGCACAACACCCATCCCGTTTCTTTACCTGACGCCATACATATCATAATACGCATCAATCGCTGCCTTTATCTCATCATCGATGACAACCCGGCCCTTGTACTTTCGCCCATACAGATGTTCCACGACCTCCGCCATCGTCACGATCGCAGTCGTCTGTATTCCGTAGGTCTCCTCGATCTGCCTCAGTGCACTCTTTTCCCCCGTGCCGCGCTCCATACGATCCACAGAAACAACCAGGCCAAGCACCTCTACCTCTCCCTGCGCCCGGATGATCGGAAGCGTCTCCTGAATCGAAGTACCGGCTGTCGTCACATCCTCAATGATCACCACGCGGTCTCCATTGCAGATCGGACTGCCGAGCAGAATGCCCTTATCTCCGTGGTCCTTGACCTCCTTGCGGTTCGAGCAGTAACGGATATCTGCCTTATATTTATTGCTGAGCGCCATGGTCGCAGCGACAGAAAGCGGAATCCCCTTATACGCCGGTCCAAACAGCACATCAAAATCCAAGCCAAACTTTTCTTTGATCGCCTGCGCATAATATTCACCCAGCCTGCAAAGCTGTGCACCCGTCCGATAAAATCCGGTATTAATAAAAAACGGCGTCTTTCTCCCACTCTTTGTCACAAAATCGCCGAAGCGAAGTACGTCACAATCTACCATAAATTCAATAAATTCTTTTTTGTAAGCTTCCATCGTCATAAATCTCCCTATTTTACTGGTTTTTTTGGGGACTCTTTCCTAATTACCGCCCTACTACACCATTTTTACACCATTTTGTATTCAAGCAATGTCTGATTCCATTTTTTCATCTCGGAAAATAGCGTATCATCTGTCACATGGCAATACAGATCCATTGTCATTTGCAATGTTTTATGGTCCAGAATCTTTGACAACGTTTTCGGTTGCATTCCGTTTTCAATTGCTCTGGTGGCAAAGCTATGTCTGAATGTATGTGGTGTAAATCTTTCAAATTCCGGATGGCCAGCCTGAATACCCTTAATAGTCAATTCCATGCATTCTCGTACTATAAACTGCTGAGTCGGTTTATTGTTCTTTGTCACAAATACCAGATCGCGGTACTCCGGTTCAGCAATTTTACCCTTGGAAACAATTTTCTGCTTTTGCAATCTTTGAGGTTACAAAGCTTTGACTGCATTTTGTGTCAAAGGAATTATGCGAAATCCACTCTTTGTATCATGCATTTCGAACACATATTTCCCCTTCTTGCTATAATAGCACAAATTATGTTTCACATACAAGGCATTATTTGAAAAGTCAATGTCACTCCACATTAAACCGCACAATTCACCAATTCTCATCCCTGTCTCCAAAGCCACCACGTACATATTATAATAAAATGTTCCGTCAGCTTGGTTTAGAAACAACTCTGTCTCTGGAATTGTCAGAACACGCCGTTCTTTTGATTCTTCTTTTGAAACAACTGTATTCACCTGTTTTGCAACATTCTTTATCAGCAAATCAGAGTCTACAGCTTTGTCAAGCATATCAACCAGTACCCTTTTTGAATCTTTTCTTGCAGCATCAGTAGGCAACTTATTAATTGCAGTCTGAATGTTAATCAGATTCAAGGCAGATAACTTTCGCCATCCTAAATCTGCTTTTATACGGTTATAATATGTTTCATATGTCCTCTTGGCAGAATCCCGGCAGTTGCACTTACAGGTTGTCATCCATGTAGTATACCACTCATTCAATGTGATTTTCGCATCAACTACATTGATTTCTTTTTCGTCCCTGCATTGTTCTTCACGCAGCTTCTTCCTAACCTCACTCAACCTTGGATCATATATTGTTTGCCGAACTCCAAAGCGGTTTACAAATCTTGCCTGGTATAGTCCATCTTTGCGCTGTGATAGACCTCTTCCCAATTCTTTACCTTTAAGCGATTTGCCCATCTGTGCCTCCTTCCTGCGTATAAACCAGGAAAGAACCATCAAATATGCATTCTATTTTACCACAGTTGCAGCATATATTCAAATACAACTTTTCTTTTG
>JAJQGP010000123.1 GCA_021200475.1 Lachnospiraceae bacterium | reverse complement strand
GATAAAAGAGAGGTATATATTATGAATAAAGTCATCTTAATGGGACGTTTGACCCGGGATCCGGAAGTACGTTATTCCGCAGGGGAGAATTCCTCCGCATACGCAAGATACACGCTCGCTGTGGACCGCAGATTTCGCCGCGAGGGAAACAATGACCAGCAGACTGCAGATTTTATTCCCTGTGTAGTGTTTGGCAGAGGTGCTGAGTTTGCGGAAAAATATCTGCGCCAGGGCACCAAGATCGTGGTGACCGGTCGGATTCAGACGGGCAGTTATACGAACAGAGATGGCCAGAAAGTCTATACCACAGACGTTGTTGTGGAAGAGCAGGAGTTTGCCGAGAGTAAGGCGGCAGCATCCGGTGCGTCCGCAGGCGGATACCAGAGACCGGCCGCGCAGGCTGCGGCTCCGATGCCTTCTGAAGCGTCTGCTGGCGACGGATTCATGAATATTCCGGACGGGATTGATGAGGAGCTCCCGTTCAGCTGATGAGCCGATGCGGCTGTGCGTGAATGAGGCAGCTGCAGGCATAAGAAGGAGGACAAAGCAATGGCTTATAATAAAGAGAGAAGCGATGCGCCGATGAAGAGACGCGGCGGTGCGGTTCGCAGAAGGAAAAAGGTTTGCGTTTTCTGTGGAAAAGACAATGAGATCGATTATAAGGATGTCAATAAGCTGAAGAGATATGTATCCGAGAGAGGCAAGATCCTTCCGAGAAGAATTACAGGCAACTGCGCGAAGCATCAGCGTGCTCTGACGGTAGCGATCAAGCGTGCACGTCACGTAGCTCTGATGCCGTATGTTCAGGACTGATTGGATCGTCAGGCATGACAAGTGAAAGAGACCCGCATATCTGAGAAGATATGCGGGTTTTTCACTTTTTTCTTCCACTGCGCGTGACTTTGTGGTAAACTGTCCATATGTCACTCGATAGATCCGATGGAAACTTCCTTCATAGAACTGAAAATTCGCGGCAGATATTCTTTATTAGCTGTGAAAACAGGTGACAAATCCAGATTTTCTGTTTATACAGAGGGCTGGTCAGGAAGGAACAGACAGGAAGGGACGGATGATATGAAAGATGAGAAAGCGCGCAGCAAGGTTCAGCTGCGATACAGCGGTAAGCTTCTGCGACACTGGTACTGGTGCGTATTGCTCTGCCTGCTTTTGCTGTTCCTGACAGCGGGAGTTCTGTATGTGGACACAATGGCCGGGTGCATTGTCGGGATTTTTTCGGTTGTGCTTTATCTGACGATTGTGCTGCTGGATATTTACTACAGACCGAAGGTTCTTCTGGAGCTGCTGGACTTTTCCCAGCGCTTTGGCGGTGTGGAGAAAGATATTCTGGACGGGATGATGATTCCGTACGGATTTGTACTGCCGGACGGGCGGATTGCCTGGATGAATGACAGACTTTGTGAGATGACAAAGCGCGGCAGTGATTGCCATAAGAATATTTCCTCTGTCTTTTCGGCATTGACGGCATCGGAATTCCCCGGAGAAGGGGAAGAGGCGGAGAAAGAGATTGACTATGAAAGCCGGAAATACCGCGTGGTGATGAAGCGGATCCAGCTGCACGATGTGCTGGATGGGATGGATATCGCTGAGCTGGAAGAGAAGAACTGCAGCGTGATCGGTCTGCATTTTCTGGACATCACGGAGCTGGCCCGCCTGCAGCAGGAGAATTATGAGCAAAAAGCGGCAGTCGGCCTTTTGTATGTGGATAATTACGATGAAGCGATGGACAGCGTGGAGGATGTACGGCGGTCTATGCTCGGCGCGCTGGTGGAGCGGCGAATTACAAAATATGTCATTTCCGCAGGCGGTCTGATCAAGAACCTGGAAAAGGACAAGTATCTTCTGGTGATGAACCGGGTGAGTCTGCAGTCCCTGATGGAGGATCGCTTTTCGCTCCTGGAGGATGTCAAGACGGTTAACCTGGGCAATTCCATGAATGTGACCGTCAGCATTGGTATCGGGACAGACAATGGCAATTATACGGGGAATTATGAAGCGGCGCATGTGGCAATTGAGATGGCGCTGGCCCGCGGCGGGGATCAGGCTGTAGTCAAGGATCAGGATAAAATTTCGTACTACGGCGGCAAGACGCAGCGCTCGGAGAGCAATACAAGAGTGCGTGCCAGGGTCAAGGCGCAGGCCTTGCGCGAGCTGATCGGTGCGCGTGAACGTGTCATTGTTATGGGACATAAGAATACGGACATAGACTCGCTGGGAGCCTGCGTTGGGGTCTGCTGTGCGGCAATGCATTCGGATAAGCCGGTTCACATCGTACTTGGAGATGTTACAGCAAATATCCGCCCCTGGGTGAACTCTCTGAAAGATAATATTGAGTATTCAGAGGGAGTTTTCATAAATCATGAGCAGGCGATTCAGCTGACCAATGAAAATACAGTCGTCGTTGTTGTGGATACGAATCGTCCCAGCATGGTAGAGTGTGAGGAAGTGCTGTATCTGACCAGGAATATTGTTGTTCTGGATCATCATCGCCAGGGGACAGATAAAATTGAAAATGCGGCGCTTTCCTACATTGATCCCGCAGTCTCTTCTGCCTGTGAGATGATTACAGAGATCATGCAGTACTATGAAGACGGGATTCGGCCAAAGCCTTATGAGGCGGATTGTATCTATGCCGGTATTATCATTGATACGAATAACTTTATGGCAAAGACCGGCATGCGTACCTTTGAGGCGGCTGCCTACCTTCGCCGTTTCGGAGCAGACGTGACACGTGTGCGGAAGGTATTCCGCAATGACATGGATACCTATAAGGCCCGTGCAGAGGCAGTGCGTCATGCGGAGCTCTTTATGGACAGCTATGCCATCAGTGTCTGCCCGAGTCAGGGCATCGAGAGTCCGACCGTTGTAGGCGCGCAGGCGGCTAATGAGCTGTTGAATATCATCGGCGTCAAGGCATCCTTTGTGCTGACGGATTACAGTGATAAAATATATATCAGCGCCCGTGCAATTGATGAGGTGAATGTACAGATTATTATGGAGCGTCTGGGCGGAGGCGGGCATATGAATATTGCCGGCGCGCAGCTGACGGGTGTGGATGTGGATCAGGCGCGTGTGATGCTCAAAGAAGTGCTGACGCAGATGACCAAAGAGGGCGCGATTTAGCGGAGAAGCAGAAGCATCCGTGGTTAGAAGAGACGATTTGTTGCTGTTCGCATCCAGGCCGCGCATTTGCCGCGTGGTCTGGGGTGAAAACGCAGATGCAACGTAACGATTCAGGACAGGAGGATAAATAGATGAAGGTTATATTGCTGCAGGATGTAAAATCTCTTGGAAAAAAGGGACAGGTGGTAGAGGCGAATGAGAGCTACGCGAGAAATGTACTCCTGAAAAAGGGGCTTGCCAAGGAAGCGACGGGCAGAAATCTGAATGATCTGAAGCTTCAGAAAGCGAACGAGGAGAAGCTGGCGAAGGAAGCTCTGGAAACGGCACAACAGATTGGAGAGAAGATCAAAGGCAGGGAAATCCGTGTTGCTGTGAAGGCAGGAGAGGGCGGCCGGGTATTCGGGTCCGTTTCCTCTAAGGAAATCGCTGAGGAAGTACAGAAACAGCTGGGGTATGAGGTTGACAAAAAGAAAATCATTCTGGATGCGCCGATTAAAGCGCTGGGTGTGACGCAGGTGCCAATTCGTCTGCACTCGAAGGTGACGACTGAGATACTGGTACATGTGGTTGAAAAACAGTAATTATTCAGAATCGCAAGGCCGGAGAGCGGCGGTCGGATGCAGCTGTGTAGGTATCGGATCGTCATAAATCGAATCAGGGAGTATTCTGCAATGGATTATGCAGGGATCAGGATGACACCGGGGAAGGGGATTCTGTGGAAGAGACCGAGGCTTTATTAAAAAGAGTAATGCCGCACAGCACGGAGGCGGAGCAGTCCGTGATCGGTGCTATGCTGATGAATCGTGATGCTGTGACTACAGCTTCCGAGATGCTGACTGCTGATGATTTCTATCAGAAGCAATATGGGATTCTGTTTGGCGCGATGGTGGAGATGTATGAAGAAAACCAGCCCATTGATCTCATTACCCTGCAGAACCGTCTCAGGGAAAAAGACGTGCCGCCGGAGATTAGCAGCATGGAATTCGTGCAGGGGCTGCTGAATCTGGCTTATACTTCCGCGAATGTCGGAGGGTATGCCCAGATCGTAGCAGAAAAGGCGCAGATGCGCCGCCTGATTCGGACATGTGAGGAGATTGCAGCCACCTGCTATGCCGGGAAAGAAAGCAGCGAAGTCATTATGGAGGACACGGAAAAGAAGATTTTTCAGGTCCTGCAGCGCAAATCCGGCGATGACTTTACACCGATTAAAGAAGTCGTTCTGAACGCGCTCGATAAGATTGAGGCTGCGAGCCGCACCAAAGGAAGCGTTACAGGGCTGGCGACGGGGTTTATTGATCTGGATTATAAGACATCCGGATTTCAGCCATCGGATCTTCTGCTGATCGCTGCCAGACCTTCTATGGGAAAGACGGCATTTGCTCTGAATATTGCGGAGTACATGGCATTCCATAACAATCTGACGGTAGCTGTCTTCAGTCTGGAGATGTCAAAAGAACAGCTGGTGAATCGTCTCTTTGCAATGGAGTCGAGGGTGGAATCTCAGACACTGCGAACGGGCAACCTGAACGACAGTGAGTGGGCAAACCTGATCGAAGCGGCCGGGACGATTGGCCGCTCCAATCTGATTATCGATGATACGCCTGGTATCTCTGTGACTGAGCTGAGAAGCAAGTGCCGTAAGTACAAACTGGAGCATAATCTTGACATTGTAATGATTGACTATCTTCAGTTGATGACTGCAAACAGGCGCGCGGATTCCAGACAGCAGGAAATTTCAGATATTTCCCGTTCTCTGAAGGAGATCGCCAGAGAACTGCAGGTGCCGGTTGTGGCACTTTCTCAGCTTTCCCGTGCGGTGGAGCAAAGACCGGACCATCGGCCGATGCTTTCGGATCTGAGGGAATCTGGTGCGATCGAGCAGGATGCGGACGTGGTCATGTTTATTTATCGTGATGACTATTACAATCATGATACACAGAAAAAGGATGTCGCGGAGATCATTATTGCCAAGCAGAGAAACGGCCCGATTGGAACGGTTGAGCTGGCGTGGCTGCCGCGGTTTACGAAGTTTGCAAATATGAAGAAGTAGAGGGAGAGGGCGCCTGGGGGACGCCGTGCCCCACACAGGACGTCTTTGGACACGCTCCCGCTTGAAAAACAGCGTAGCGGTACTAAGCTCAGTCTGCGCCTGTCGGCTTGACTTCGCTAAGGACCGACGCTGTTTTAACAGTCCTCAGCCGCCCTGTGCGGGGCACGGCTGTTTTTCACTGGCTCAGCCGCACTATATATTCTGCTTATAAAGTTTTTTACTTGATTTTAGATCAATTGTCACTGCTCTTCAGCATTATAAGGTTCTTCTGGTAAACAGAGTGGCTTTGTTAAATATTCGTTTGAATGTTCTTTTGCAGCTATTCAGAGCAGGTCTTCGCATCTGCTGGGAAGATTGCATGAAAATCTGTAACGTCTTTTTTAATCCCGTTCTAAAGATCCGTTCTTTTGCATATAATGAATATAATGATGGCTGGGAATTTTCCATGTGTGCCTGGGATGAGCGGATGCCGTTATAGATCATACGGTGGAAGTGAAAATAAGGTAAATCTGGTCAGAGTGTGATCTGTAACGCGGTTTTGGGTGCTTGCGGGATCGTTTGTCTGGAATCGCTGACAGGTCGGCGTGTGCAGGGGAGTGTGTTTTGTATGAGTGAATATGAAGGTACGGAACAGAGATATTATACGGTTTCGGAGGCGGTGACGCGGTGCGGAGTGCCTTCGCATGTGCTGCGGTATTGGGAGGATGAACTGGGGATACCGATTGAGCGGACAGCGCAGGGGCACCGTGTTTACAGTGAGAAGGATCTGGCGCTTTTTGTAAAGGTGAAGGAATGGAAGGAGAAGGGAATTCAGTTAAAGGCGATTCGGCTTCTGCTGGACGAGCCGGACGGGGAGCATGGACTGGGAAGACTTTTGGGGGAGACGATTATGGAACCGGATGGGAAGTCAGATGAGCCGGAAGCCGGGGAAAATGTAGCGTGTGTGAAATTTGAGTGTTGTAAGGAAGAGGAAAATTACGCAAAAGGCGGAGATGACTGGAAAACAGAGGGAGCAGTGTCTGAGGAGACAGCTTATGAAGTTATTCCGGCGGCTGAGGCGGATCAGTACCGGCGGTTTGAGGAGATGCTTCGCGCTCTGATTGGCGAGGTGGTGGCGGAGGAAAATGAAAGGCTGGAACAGTCACTGGCAGAGAAATTTCAGGAGGAGAGGGAAGAACTGTACCTGCAGCTGCGGCGGAAGGAGACACAGCGGGAAGCAGCTGCGGCTTTGGAGCGAATGGAATGCGCTTCGAGAAAAAACGGAATTTTACAACACATCCGAAGACTGTTAAGAGGATGATGCAGCAAGTTGTTTTTATCCGATCAGGGAAGAAATTTTGCCCCCTGTTGGATGAAAAAAGAGCTCCCTGTCTGAACGATCAGATCGGAAGCTCTTTTTGATTTCTTATGTATTCCGGTAACAGCTGATCCATCCGGATTACCCGGAAATACGGCTGCTGCTCTCTCAGAAATCTTACTCAGCGGAGATCGCTCCTGTCGGACAGACGGACTCGCAGGTACCGCATTCAAGACAAGCATCCGGATCGATTACATACTTGCCGTCTCCCTCAGAAATAGCCTCAGCCGGGCACTCACCTGCGCAGGTTCCGCAAGCTACACACTCATCAGAAATTACGTATGCCATGTTTTTTTCCTCCTTATAGAAATAATTTAAAAGAATCAAGATCCTGCTTGGAATCTTTGCTTTATTTTAATACAGAATGGCAAAATAGACAAGCCTAATCTGAAAATTGACATGTTTTTTACAGGGACATGAAAACAAAGAAGAACGCCTTGCATTATTCCCTGTTTCATATTATAATGGCGCTGTCAGAAAAGACAGTTCTGATGGCGTGGGCAGGGAGCTGACAGAAAAAGGAAGCAGCCGGTTTGCCCACACGAAACAATGAAGGAGGAAACGAAATATGCCGGATACAATTACGAAGGACATGACGATTGGGGAGATTCTTGAGATTAATTCCGGGTTTGCACCGGTACTGATGGCCGGAGGAATGCACTGTATCGGATGCCCGGCTTCTCAGATGGAGTCTCTGGAAGAAGCGGCTATGGTACATGGTATTGATCTGGATTTGCTGCTGACCAGATTGAATGCTTATTTGCAGGCGATGCAGAGCTGATTTTTGAGATAGAAAAATACCTGGTAGCTGTGCAGGTATGGAACAGTTACGATTCGGGAATTTTTCCGGATAGAAGGCTGGCGCAGAAAGGCGGCGGCCTTTTCAGTATACAATGTGTTGAAGGGAAAGGACGGTGAAGTATGCGAGTGTTTGATGCACTTGCGGCGATTGGGCCGGGGAAGGCCAGACAGAATGTTCATAACAGACTGACAACCCGATGGGGCGAATCCCTGGATCCGGAGCATGTGCTGTGTGAATATCCCCGTCCCCAGCTTCGCCGGAGTGACTGGATTTGCCTGAATGGCATCTGGCAGTACGCGATCTCGAAGACCGGCAAACGTCCGGGACACACAGAGGGGGAAATCGTGGTGCCGTTTTCTCCGGAGAGCAGGCTGTCCGGAGTGAACCGAAAGCTGAAGCCAGGCGAATATTTCTGGTATCAGCGCAGTGTGGATTTGCCAGAGCTGCCGGAGGGAAAACGCCTTATATTGCATTTTGGTGCGGTGGATCAAAGCTACTCTGTGTGGTGGAACGGACATCTGGCTGGCAGAAATGAGAATGGGTACCTCCCCTTTTCCATTGAAGTGACCGGATTCCTTAAGCAGGGAAAAAATGTCCTGCGTGTCCGTGTGCGTGATGATACGGATGAGAACCGGCGCAGCAGAGGGAAACAGTCTTTGCATCCGGGCGGAATGTTTTATACTGCACAGAGTGGAATCTGGCAGACTGTGTGGATGGAGTGGGTGCCGGACAATTACCTTAAAAATCTGAAAATCACACCGCTTTTTGATGACAGAAAGGTACGATTGGAACTGACTCTGGTTCGTCCGGCGGATCTTCAAATCAGTCTGAGCTGGGAGAAGGACATTTATACGCACTGTGTACGTGCACGTGATTTTACCGAGGGCAGCAATCAGCTTGAAACAGAGATTCCGCTTCCGGGATTCCGGCCATGGACCCCGGAACAGCCTTTTCTGTATCCAGTGCGTATCCAGGCAGGGGATGATTTTGTTGAAAGCTATTTTGCAATGCGCAAATTTTCGGTTGGAATGGATGAAAACCGTCATCCCAGGCTTTTTCTGAATAATGAACCTTATTTTTTTCAGGGGGTCCTGGATCAGGGGTATTGGCCGGAGAGTCTGTATACGCCGCCCTCGGATGATGCGATGCGTGCGGATATTCAGAATATGAAGGCACTGGGATTTAATACAATCCGCAAGCATTTGAAAATCGAACCTCTGCGCTGGTATTATCACTGTGACCGTTATGGAATGGTGGTATGGCAGGATATGGTAAATGGGGGAGGAAAATATCACCCGCTTCTGACAACCTATTTACCGACTGCGTTGCCTGCTGTCGCGGAACATATCCGGGATGACCGGGCCTGGGCACATTCCCTGCATGGGAGGAAAAATGCTGATGATCGCATGAAGTGGGAGAAAGAGTGCAAAAGGACGATTGAGGTGCTCTATAACTGTCCCTGCATTGCACTCTGGACGCTTTTTAACGAAGGATGGGGGCAGTTTGATGCGCTGCGTCTGGAAAAGCGGGTGCGAGAGCTGGACCCGACCCGGCTGATCGATCACGCGAGCGGCTGGTTTGATCAGGGCGGAGGAGATATCAAGAGCGTTCACAATTATTTTCGCCCATTGAAGGTAAAAAATGATCGGAGACCGTTTGTGATCTCTGAGTATGGGGGATATACGTATTCTGTGCCGGGACACGTATACAGCGACGTCCCTTACGGTTACCGATCGTATTCTACGAAAGAAGAATTTACAGAAGCGTTGAAAAAACTGCAGAAAAATATTCACGAACTGAGCAGCAGGGGGTTATCAGGGGCGGTTTATACGCAGCTGTCTGATATAGAAGAAGAAACAAACGGACTGTACACCTGGGACAGAAAGGTCTGCAAGGTAACGGAAGCAGAGGTCAGCAATGTGAACGAGAAAGAAGCGCCGTTTTCGGGATAAATGCGCGATAGTAACAAGGGAGATGCTTCGTTTTCTGTAAAATTTCATAAAGTTAGCAATAATTTGCTTGTGAATCTATTTCTTGCGTAGTAAAATAAAGGTGATGATGAAATGAAAAAAATGTTGCTGGTTTACAATCCGAAATCAGGCAAGGGACAGATACGATTCAGCCTCTCGAAGATCGTCGAGCGATTTTCCGCGGCGGATTATGAGGTGACTGTTTATCCGACGAAAGCGGCCATGGACGCCACGAATATTACACGTACGCGTGCAGCGGATTATGATATGATTGTCTGCAGCGGCGGAGATGGGACACTGGATGAAGTGGTGACTGGTCTGATGGAGAGCGGTGTCCGCCGCCCGATCGGCTACATTCCGGCCGGCAGTACGAATGATTTCGCAGGCAGCGTCGGAATTCCACGGCAGATGGAGCGGGCAGCGGATACTGTGGTAGAAGGCAGAATCTTTCAGTCTGATATCGGCAGATTCAACAGCAGCGATTATTTTGTCTATGTGGCAGCTTTTGGTCTGCTGACAGACGTATCCTATCAGACAAAGCAGGAGCTGAAGAATGTGCTGGGACATGCTGCCTATATCATCGAGGGTGTAAAGCGGCTGGGAAGCTGGCGTTCGTATGCGATTCAGTTTGAAAGCGAGGAAATGTCCGGCAGCGGTGATTTCATCTATGGTATGGTGGCAAATTCCCATTCTGTGGGTGGTTTCAAGGGCCTTCCGGGTACAGATATAGAGCTGGATGACGGGTTGTTCGAGGTTATGCTGGTGCGCACACCGACGGATCTGCTGGACTGGCAGAAAATGCTCAGTGCGCTTCTTACCAGCGAAGAGAGCAACGATAATGTGATCCGTTTCAAGACCCGTCGTCTGCTGGTTCGCTCGGAGGAACCGCTTGCCTGGACACGCGACGGAGAAGATGGCGGAGAGCATCTGGCAGTAGAACTGGAAAATCTTCCAAGAACGCTGGACATTATGACAGGGGAGGCACCTGCGGCTGCTGATACACAGACCACAGAGGCCGAGGAAGAGAAAGGTACGGAAGCAGAGTCACGGGAGTCTCTTCGCGTAGAGCCGGAGCTTGCGTCTCTTGTGGAATATCTGCGGACGCTGTTTGAACCGGGAGCAGAGATCTGAAGGACGACTTTCCTGGCTGAAATCAGTGCTTCTGGCGGTGCTTGAGAGACTGCGGGTCCCGGGCTGCCATCTACTGTGCAGGTAAGGTATCATTGAGAAAGGAGAACCCACTGAAGGGAAAGGCCGGCTGGTTCGGGCCGAGAAAGCTTTCTTTTTATGTGGCGGTAAGTGTTTCATGTTGTATATAGGTGTAGATCTGGGAACATCGGCAGTGAAGCTTCTGCTGATGGATGGAGATGGAAAAATTCAGAATAT
>JAJQGP010000119.1 GCA_021200475.1 Lachnospiraceae bacterium | reverse complement strand
AATCGGCTCCCAGAAGGCTTCCGCGACCATGTAACGGATGCGGTTGACCGGAAGATAAGGCAGAACCTCCTCATCCTGAAAAATGTGAAGCTTTTCGGGCGGCGCTCCCTTGGCGTCTTTCCGCAACAAAAGCCTGTCATTCGTCCCGATCCAGAACCAGCGGTGATCAATCTGGATGCGGATACGCCAGCCGACAAAACGATGATTTGGCAAACGGTACTGATTTGGAGCCAGATGGCTGGTTCCGTCATTTTGTTTGTCTGCGGCGTATGGTATATACTCCAGAGAACCGGACGGAAGCTTTTTCAGTATCCCTTCTGTTTCATCCCAGCCAGAGGAGAATGCATCTGAGATTTTCCCGGAATTGTACTGTACCCGATAAACCAGCTTACGCTTGGACGCAGAATAATCCTGCGGCCTGCGTTCTGTCCTTTCTGCCTGTCGGATCGCTCCAAGAATAAAATCGGAAGACTCTGTTCGCTTTTGCGCAAGAAGCGTACGCACATGGTCATAATCAATGGGAGCGGGCGGGTTTTCCACCGGGTTGCCTTTGGATTTGAGCTTTCGGTGGGAAAGATCAAAAGCATCCAGAATAAGAGCAACCTTCTCACTGTTGCGGTGTCCGGCAAAAAAAGGTTTTTCGAATAAAATACTGAAACAGCAGGCGTGGAATGAATTCGTAAAAATACAGTCTGCGTGAAGCAGGTAGCCGAGCCATTCTTCAATGCCGATCGCATAGCGCAGCGTGTAATCAACATCGGGGTAAGCGGCAAGCCGTCCGCCGCCCACGGGAAGATCGGTGATCTCGATGATCTTCTGGTTGTGTGCCCGGGCATAAAGCGCTGCCTGCCGGATCGTTTCTTTTGCCTGCTCCATTACATAATAGAGCAGTACGTAATGCTCTTCCGGGGGCTTTACACTGATCTTTTCGTAAAAACCCCGATCGTGCAGCAACACCGGGTCGAGCACCACGGGTGCCGGAAGGTCAGAGTTCTGCTCAATATATTGCTGCAGCGTCTTTTCCCGCACAGAAATGCGGTCAAAGTCATTTAAATAATGAAAGAACTGCTCTGTCTCCTCCTCGGTTGTGGCAAAATGGGTGCCGCGGCTGGCGGCATAGGCGATCTTCTTTTTGTTCTCCATACAGGTGCTGCCAAGGAAAAAACCGCGGTCATATCCGAAGTCCGGTGTGTTTTTCCAGATCACATCGGTTGCGCAGATATAGCAGTCAAACCCCGGATCCTCTACTTCGAGAAGATCGGAGTCATAGCATTTTCTGGTGCGGATGTAGTTCCGGTCAATAAAATCCTGAAATTTATCACAGCGGATCTCTCGTTCCTTCTGAAGCGGCTGCCACAGCTCCATTTTTTCTTTTATATAGTTCAGATTATCCTGATACTGCTTTTGCTCCTGCGGGTCAGTAAACGTGCCGCCCTTTGCCAGCTTGGCTTCGTATTTCTTTTTATAATATTCATAAGGGTGGCGCAGGTTAAATCCTTCGTAATAATTCGGTTTATAGCTGAGTACGGTACAGTCAATGCCGTTTTTGATTAAAAACTGCTGAAATGCCCATGTGTGGAGTGGACAGGCGAAATTCAGCCCTTTGGAATACATATTAATAGAAATAATACCGATTTTCATAAAATGTCTCCTTTGTCTGTGCCGGTATTTCTCATCGTGTAACGGTTTGGTACCTTTGCAATTACCCAGTGTTGTTACAGACCACATCTGTGCCTGGACAGAGGCAGCCTGCTGATGACAGGCAAAGTATAACATTTGTATTTCATAATTGCAATGAGAAAAGAACGATGGAGGAGGCGGTTGATTTTTTTTTGAGTGCGGGTTATGATATGGAAGGAAAAAACAGAAGGAAGGGCAACAGATGAAGATCGGTATTATATCTATCAATGCACATACGAAGAATCTGAATTTTGCGTGCCCGCTCCACAGCTGGGCTTTTCAGCAATTTTTGCGCCAAAATGGCTACGAGAGTGTGATCCTGGATTACAGGCCGAATTATGACCATGGATTTCAGGCGAGAAATCCATACCGGACCTATCAGAAGAGCTGTGTGAAGCGGCAGAAGGAGCTGGCTGCAGCGCATGGAGAAGAGGAGGAAAAAGCAGCCAGAAAACGGCTGGAGCGGGATGAGATGTTTCGAGATGGTTACCGGGAGCTTGGAAAGCGCCGGGAAATCCGCTATGATAAGTTTCAGAATTTTATCGATACCTATTATAAAAAGACAGAAAAATGCTATACGACAGTCCTTTTGGAGGTGGAAGACCCCGGCTTTGACTGTTACATCTGCGCGACGGATGTGATCTGGAAATACAATCCGGCAGAGGGATATGATCCGGGTTTTTTCCTGGCCAGCCGAGCGATGGAAAATAAAGGCAAAATTGCATATGCCGCCAGCCGCGGAGTACCAGGGGAATATACGGAAGAGCAGAAAAAGGTATTTTTTCATTACCTGGAAGATTTTGATTTCCTCTCTGTACGGGAAGAGAGTCTGAAGACTTATATAGAAGAAAACTCGAATCTCGAGGTGCAGACGGTCCTGGATCCCGTGCTCCTGCACGACGCCTCTTTTTATGAGAAAATTCTGGTCCGACCGCCCGAAGAGCATTATGTACTGCTTTACTATGTGATGGAAAAAGCGACCGGTACGATTGAAGCGGCTGCCGCATACGCCAGAGATCATGGCATGAAAATTGTCGAGATCACAGATTTGCCGCTGGCGGACGGGCGTCTGGGACAGTATCCGGATTTAGACCGGGTGTACCGGTATGAGATTGGAGTAGAAGAGTGGCTCGGGTATCTTCGCTATGCAGATTATATTTTTACGAACTCGTTTCATGCGACCTGCTTCAGTATTCTGTTTCGGAAGGAATTTCAGACAGGGTTCCGTCTGGGAGACAAGCTGTCCCATCTGTTGAAGCTGTTTGGACTTTCAAAGAGGAGAATCCGGAAGGAAAAAGAACCGGGAGAGATTGACTATGAGAAGGTTTTCCCGATATTAGAGGAAAAAAGGCAGGAGGCGTCTGCCTACAATCAGCACGCGCTGGCCACTGGGGAGAGCCGGAAACGTTCGGTGCGGGATTATGATACCTGGAAAAAGGAAATTGTGTATCCTTTCTTTTGCGAAGGTATGCCGGAACACAGTGTCAGAATCCAAAACAATGGGGAAAGCCATCTGCCGGAGGGAATATCTTTCGGCAAAGGAGGCTCAGCGGCTGGCTGGTTTGTGCGAATCCGGATTGTGGATGACTGGTTTTACTGTAAAAAGGATGGCAGCCTCGTGTGTGCCGAAAGCTTCATCAGACTCGCCTGTAATGAACCGGGCAGGCTTCTCTGCCGTGCTTTGACGCTTGCGAAAAGAAAGGATCTGCAGCTGCGCATCGTATTGCGGCAGGCGTTTCGAAGGGACGGTCTGGCTTTGGCGGAAGCGTATCTGTTTGGGCCCGGAGAGCGGATCCCATATCTTCCGATCGGAGAGATTGATGAGATGCGGGCAGATTTGACGAACACGGGATGATATTACATCTTCTGTACAGCAAAAAGTACAAAATTTTGCAGAAATTGGCCGAAAAAACAAAAACCGGAAATAGACAAAGAGAATAATCTGTGATAAAATAAAATCCAAATGAAAGAATCCCCGGACGGAACACGGCGGTTGTCACTCACCATGAGAAGTTCGGAGCATTTCTTATCATGCACACGGGCGAATTTGGACCGTCCGGCGCAAAGTAAAACGGTGAATGCCGTTTACTATATAAATTAAGGAGGTAATATTCCAATGGCAAGAAAAATGAAGACCATGGATGGTAATCATGCCGCGGCTCATGCATCTTATGCATTTACAGATGTTGCTGCGATTTATCCGATTACCCCGTCCTCTGTTATGGCAGAGGCGACTGACGAGTGGGCGACACAGGGACGCCTGAACATCTTTGGACAGACCGTTCAGGTGACAGAGATGCAGTCTGAGGCGGGTGCTGCAGGTACCGTACACGGTTCTCTGGCGGCAGGCGCGCTGACTACTACATATACTGCTTCTCAGGGTCTGCTTCTGATGATTCCGAACCTGTATAAGATTGCCGGTGAGAGACTTCCGGGCGTATTTAATGTATCTGCCCGTGCTCTGGCGAGCCATGCACTCTCTATCTTTGGCGATCATTCGGATGTGTATGCCTGTCGGCAGACCGGCTGTGCGATGCTCTGTGAGTCCAGTGTACAGGAAGTGATGGACCTGACACCGGTAGCACATCTTGCAGCGATCAAGGGACGCATTCCGTTTATTAACTTCTTTGATGGTTTCCGTACCTCTCATGAGATCCAGAAGATCGAGACCTGGGATTATGAAGATCTGAAAGAAATGACCGATTTCGACGCGATCCAGGCGTGGAGAGATCAGTGCCTGAATCCGAACCATCCGTGCCAGAGAGGTTCTGCTCAGAACCCGGATATCTTCTTCCAGGCACGTGAAGCCTGCAACCCGTACTATGACGCGCTGCCGGAGATCGTTCAGGAGTACATGAACAAGGTAAATGAGAAGATTGGTACCGATTACAAGCTGTTTAACTACTATGGCGCTCCGGATGCTGAGAAGATCATCATCGCGATGGGTTCCGTATGCGATACGATCGAGGAGACGATCGACTATCTGCGCGCGGCTGGCGAGAAGGTCGGCGTGGTGAAGGTTCGTCTGTATCGTCCGTTCTGTGCGGATGCTCTGATTGAAGCGATTCCGGATACGGTAAAGCAGATTTCCGTACTTGACCGTACAAAAGAGCCGGGCAGCCTTGGCGAGCCGCTGTATCTTGATGTTGTAGCCGCTCTGAAGGGCAGCAAGTTTAATGACACGCCGATCTACACAGGACGTTATGGCCTTGGTTCGAAGGACACGACTCCGGCACAGATCGTTGCTGTTTACAACAATACCGAGAAGAAGAGATTTACGATTGGTATCGTGGATGATGTGACGAATCTTTCTCTGGAGACCGGCGCTCCGCTTGTGACGACTCCGGAAGGGACGACGAACTGCAAGTTCTGGGGACTTGGCGCAGACGGTACGGTTGGCGCGAACAAGAACTCCATCAAGATCATCGGCGATAACACGGATATGTACGCACAGGCGTATTTTGATTATGACTCCAAGAAGTCCGGCGGTGTGACGATGTCCCACCTTCGTTTCGGTAAGAAGCCGATCAAATCCACTTATCTGATTCACAAGGCAGATTTCGTTGCCTGCCACAATCCTTCCTATGTACGCAAGTACAATATGGTACAGGAACTGGTAGACGGCGGTACCTTCCTTTTGAACTGCTCCTGGGATATGGAAGGCCTTGAGAAGCACCTTCCGGGACAGGTGAAGGCATTCATCGCGAACCATGGGATTAAGTTCTACACCATCGATGGTGTGAAGATCGGTATCGAGACCGGCATGGGCCCGACACGTATCAATACGATCCTTCAGTCTGCGTTCTTCAAGCTGACCGGTATTATTCCGGAAGAGCAGGCGATTGACCTCATGAAGGCTGCTGCAAAGGCTACCTATGGCCGTAAGGGCGACGATGTAGTACAGAAGAACTGGGCAGCGATTGACGCCGGCGCAAAGCAGGTGGTAGAGATCCAGGTTCCGGAGAGCTGGAAGACGGCGGAAGAGGAAGACATCATCGCAAAAGATGTGACCGGCAGCAGAGAAGATGTCGTGAAATTTGTAAATACCATCCAGCACGCAGTAAATGCACAGGAAGGCAACAATCTTCCGGTATCTGCGTTCAAGGATTATGTAGACGGTACAACGCCGTCCGGCGCAGCTGCCTATGAGAAGCGCGGCATTGCAGTAGATATCCCGGTATGGAATCCGGACAATTGTATCCAGTGCAACCGCTGCTCTTATGTATGCCCGCATGCAGTAATCCGTCCGGTAGCGATGACGGAGGAAGAAGTGACTGCGGCTCCGGCTGATATGAAGACCCTGCCGATGACCGGTATGGCTGGCTATAAATTTGCGATCGTTGTATCTGCTCTTGACTGCACTGGCTGCGGTTCCTGTGTGAATGTATGCCCGGGCAAGAAGGGTGAGAAGGCGATCACGATGCAGAATATGGAAGCAAACGCGGAATCCCAGAAGTACTTCGATTACGCAGTAGAGCTTCCGGCAAAGACGGATGTGATCGACAAGTTCAAAGAGAATACCGTGAAGGGTTCTCAGTTCAAACAGCCGCTGCTTGAGTTCTCAGGCGCGTGCGGCGGTTGCGGTGAGACTCCGTATGCGAAACTGATCACACAGCTCTTCGGTGACCGGATGTACATTGCGAACGCGACAGGCTGCTCCAGTATCTGGGGGAACTCTTCACCGTCCACTCCGTACACCGTAAATGCGCAGGGCAAGGGCCCGGCATGGGACAACTCCCTGTTTGAGGACAACGCTGAGTTCGGTTATGGTATGCTGCTGGCACAGAGAGCGATCCGTGACGGTCTGAAGACCAAGGTAAAGGCTCTGCTTGAGTGCGACTGCTGCGGCGAGGATGTAAAGAGTGCGGCACAGGAATGGCTGGATACCTTCAGTGTAGGTGCGACCAATGGTATTGCTACAGATAAGCTGATCGCGGCATGCGAGGCCTGCGGCTGCGACGACTGCCAGGAAGTGCTCAAGGGCAAGGATTATCTGGCGAAGAAGTCACAGTGGATCTTCGGCGGCGACGGATGGGCATATGATATCGGCTTCGGCGGTGTAGATCATGTACTCGCGAGCGGCCAGGATATCAATATCATGGTATTCGATACCGAGGTTTATTCCAATACAGGCGGGCAGTCATCAAAGTCTACTCCGACCGGTGCGGTAGCACAGTTTGCTGCTGCTGGTAAGGAAGTAAAAAAGAAGGATATGGCTTCTATCGCGATGAGCTATGGCTATGTATATGTAGCGCAGATCGCTATGGGTGCTGACTTCAACCAGACCGTGAAGGCAATCGCTGAGGCAGAGGCATATCCGGGACCGTCCCTGATCATTGCTTACGCTCCGTGTATCAACCACGGCATCAAGAAGGGCATGAGCAAGGCGCAGACCGAGGAAGAACTGGCTGTGAAGTCCGGCTATTGGCATTGCTTCCGCTACAACCCGGCTCTGAAAGAAGAGGGCAAGGCTGCATTTACGCTTGATTCCAAGGCTCCGACAGAGGATTACAAGACCTTCCTTAACGGTGAGGTTCGTTACAATTCTCTGATGAGAGCAAATCCGGAGAGAGCGGAAAAGCTGTTCGACAAGTCGGAAAGCTATGCAAAGGAAAGATACGAGTATCTGCAGAAGCTGATTACGCTTTACGGCGCAGAATAATCCGGCTGTGGGAAATACAGGCAGATTCGTATGACAGGATAAAAACAAAGAAGAGGCTGTCCTTGAGGGCAGCCTCTTTTTCTTGATTAGAAACTACGAAACGATTACCGCTATGTTTTCGTTGAAATTTCGTAAAAAGGGAGTAGTTTTTCGATAAATATTGTGCTATAATACCAATTAATGTATGAATTATGAGAGAAAGATGTAACTGGGAAGATAGGGAACAGTTACGAAATGAAAAGCTTTTGGGAGGGAGGAGAAAACGTGAAAGACGGCCAGACGCAGAAATTGCTGGGTGTGGAAGAGCTCCGCCAGATGATTGACCTCTATAATCCATGTACGGATGACTATCTTTTTGTGTTGGATTTTCAGACAGACTCTTACTATATATCTCCACATGCAAGGGAACGATTTCAGCTGCCGGGATGTTTTTTCCATGATGTGCAGAATAATCTGCTAAAGGTAACCTGTCCGGAGGACCGGCAGGCGCTGATGGACGATCTGATCGATATTATGTCTACGGATCGAACCGCGCACAATCTGATTTATCGATGGATGGGTACAGATGGGCGTCCGGTCTGGATCAATTGCAGAGGACATATCGTTCGCCAGGAAGGCAAACCGGTATATATGGTGGGCTGCATCAATGAGATCGGGAAAAAACAGAAAGCGGACAATGTATCCGGTCTTCTGGGCGAGACAAGCCTGCAGCAGTATCTTCAGGGATATACAGATGCAAAGCCGGAAGGCTATTTTCTCCGCCTGGGCCTGGATAATTTCAAGTCCATTAATGCGAAGCTTGGTATTGAATATGGGGATATGGTTCTGCGCCGGATGGGAGACTTCATTGTAAACTGTGTCCATGCGGATCAGCATTTCTATCGCATTATGGCCGACGAGTTTATGGTTGTAGACTTCCACGGAGGTACGGCGAAGGACGCGATGGATCTGTACACAGAGATCCGCAGAATACTGGATCAGTATGTGGAAGAAAATCATTACGAAGCGTTTGTCACCGTTTCAGGCGGTATTCTGATGTGTCAGGATGTGCAGAATTTTACCTGGTCACAGATTATGAAGCTGTCAGAATTTGCATTGACCGAAGCGAAAGTGCTGGGAAAAAACCGGGGGTATATCTTTTTGCAGGAGGATTACGATGCGTTCCTGAAACGGAAATATCTCACACAGGCGCTGCGTCAGGCGGTCAGTGATAACTTTAAGGGGTTTGAGGTGTATTATCAGCCGATTTTTCACTCGAAAGACAGTTCATTAAGCGGCGCCGAGGCTTTGCTTCGTTTCCACTCAGATGATATTCTGGTGATGCCTGGCGAGTTTATTGAGATTCTCGAGGAGACGGGACTGATTATTCCGGTTGGACGCTGGGTGCTTCATGAGGCGCTGCGCTTCGCAAAGAAGTCGCAGAAAGTTGTACCGGATTTTCGGGTCAATGTCAATGTTTCCTACGTACAGGTGATGAAAAGCGATGTTGTGGCTGATATCATGGAGGCCCTGGAGCTCTATGATCTGAAGCCGTCTGACCTGATCGTGGAGCTGACTGAGAGTGGTCTGGTTGAGTCTGATACCTACTTCACCCGCCTCTGGAAACAGCTGAAGGAGAACGGTGTGCGGCTTGCCCTTGACGATTTCGGCACCGGATATTCGAATTTCCATTATCTGAACGAGCTTCGTCCGGATATCATCAAAATTGACCGCTCCTTTACCGAGCGTGCAATGTCGAATGAGTATGAGTTCAATCTGCTTTCTCTGCTTAACGGCATGGTTAAGAATCTTGAGTTAAAAGTATGCGTAGAAGGGGTCGAGACAGAGGAAGAGCGGGATAAGATTGCACTGCTTCCTCCGGATTACAGCCAGGGGTTTTTCTTTGGTCGTCCCTGTGCGCAGGCCGTCTTTGAAGAAAAATTCATTCGTCCGCTGATCGATCAGGGGGGCAATGAGATTTACGCATGACTGTCCTGGCAAAACAGGCGTGTATGGAAGCCAGGGCTTTTTGTGAAATGAGTGATGCATTTTGTGCCGCCGGATATGTGAATTGCAAGTGATTAACACCAGTAGAGATGTGAGTGATTCGCATCTCTTTTTTCGTCCAATAGGAAAGTTCTCCGAACTTCCCTATTGGATAAAAACCCCCGGGGGATGCACATGCCGCGCCAGAGGAAACTGTCTGCTTACGCAGACGCGGCCGCAAATTTATAATTTTTTCAGTATTTGCAGGGTTATCAATTAGAAAGAGGTATGGTAGAATGTGTCTGATACTGAAAACAGAACTGGCTCGAGGAAAATATCGTGGATAAATTAGAGATGAAGGACATTCCTGTGCTGGAGGATACAGCGGGAGTGGAGGACGTTGAAGAAAAAACGGTTGAAAAGAATGTCTCTGAGGACCGAAGCACTGAGAAAAAGGCAGCTTTGGAAGAAAACGCCGAAGAAGTACCTGCCAGAAAGGAAAACACGGAGACGGGGATGGTATTTGATGAAAAAGAAGACCGATCCGGTGTGAGCCTTTGGAGCAATATAAAGTCATTTCGCAGCAAGCTGGCGAATACACAGGTGATTCCGGAAGAAAGGAGAATCCCGGATAATCTCATTCCGATGGAACGTTTTTCACCGACGGCTGAGCGTGGGCTTACACAGGAACAGGTGGATGACCGCATTTTCCGTGGACTGAAAAATACGGCCCCCGAGTCTCCGTCCAAATCTAAAAAGGAGATCATTTACAGCAATCTGTTTACGTATTTCAATCTGATTTTTTTCCTGATTGCGATTCTGCTGATTTTTGTCGGTGCATTCCGGGACATGACATTCCTGCCGATTATCGTGGCGAATACGTGTATTGGGATTTTCCAGGAGCTTCATGCGAAGAAGGTTCTCGACGAATTGACGATTCTGAACGCGCCAAAGTGTAAGGTGGTGCGTGATGGGAAGACAGAGGAGCTTCCGGCAGAAGACCTGGTTCTGGATGATATGGTTCTATTTTCTGCCGGGAATCAGATTCCGGCTGACGCGGTTATAGAGGAGGGAGAGGTACTGGTCAATGAGTCACTGATTACCGGTGAGTCCGATCAGGTGGCGAAGAAAAAGGGCGATCCTCTTTTATCCGGCAGCTTTATCGTGTCAGGAGAGTGCCGTGCGAGACTGGATCAAATTGGTGCGGATTCCTATGTTTCACAGCTTTCCCGGCAGGCGAAGGTGATGAATGAAGCGGAATCGTCTGAAATGATCCGCTCTCTGAATAAGCTTGTAAAGATCGTCGGCATTCTGATTATTCCAATCGGGATTATTCTGTTCAGTCAGCAGTATTTTATCAATGAGTCCGGGGCGAAGGACAGTGTGACCGGGACTGTGGCAGCGATTATCGGCATGATTCCGGAAGGACTCTATCTTCTGGCAAATGTTGCTCTGGCGGCGAGTGTGGCGCGTCTGGCGATGAAGAAGGTTCTTGTACATGATATGAAGTGCATTGAGACCCTGGCTCGTGTAGATGTGCTTTGCGTGGATAAGACCGGTACCATTACGGATAATACGATGTCAGTAAAAAAGATGCTTCCGCTCCGTCCGGGGAAAGACACTGCACAGGAGACTGCGTTTACAGCGGAAGAGCTTTCTGA
>JAJQGP010000164.1 GCA_021200475.1 Lachnospiraceae bacterium | reverse complement strand
AGATTCGTTATGACACTGAAAAACAATGATTTTATTATGCTTCCCACGATTGACTTCTGTTTCAAGGAACTGATGCAGAACCCGAAGGTCCGACAGGGGATTGTATCTGCGCTGCTATATTTCTGGAAATCCAGATCCTGGAGCTGAAAAAGCTTCCAAAGGAAAAGCCAGATGATGACAATGTGGTCAGCTGGATGCGCTTTTTTGGTGGGAAGAAGGTGGAGGACTTTCAAACCATGGCAAATAAAAACGAATACATTGGTGAAGCCTATCATACACTCCTGGAGCTGAGTGCTGATGAGAAGAAGCGTCTGGAATACGAAGCCCGCGAGAAAGCAATCCGGGACTACAATGCAGCAATTGCTTATGCCCAAAAACAAGGTGAGCAGGTTGGGGAAGCACGCGGTATGGAAATTGGAGAAAGTCGTACAATCAAAATTCTCAAAATGCACAAGGATGGCTCTTTCAACGAAGAAATAGCCGAAGCCTGTGATGTATCGCCGGAGGAGGCAGAACGGGTGATTCGATCTTTCTATGGTAAAGACTGACGCAGAATGCCTTGCTCCTGTTCAACCACAGTGTCAATTTCGTTATTGCGCACACCCCGACCACGCATCCGCACCTGTTGCATGGTCAGGGCTTATCCCGCACGAAGTGCGGGATGCCACCCGGCGAGGGTTGAAAACGTAGTGACAGCTCGATTTTACATCCATAAGAAATCAGACTGGCATTTACATGTCATATGGGGTATAATAAGCGGGTCAATGATACAGGAGGGGATGTGTATGCAACAGAAGGAACGCGCAAATCGCGCAGAGGGAAGCATCCGGAGAAGAAGCAGTGTCCAAAAGCCGGTGCCGGATGCGCGTGACAATAATTTTAACATCATTCGGCTGATCGCCTCCATCTTTGTCTTTGCCGGGCATATGGAGATGATCCGGAGCGGTACGCCGCTTTTGTTTTCGATTCACAGTCTGCACGAGATGGGGGTCTGGATGCTGTTTCTGATCAGTGGATATCTGATCACGAAAAGCTGGTTATCGGACCCGCATCCGCTGCGCTTTGCCATCCGGCGCTTTTTCCGCCTGTGGCCGCCGTTTGCGGTGATGGTGCTGATCATGGTGTTCGTGACCGGCCCGCTGCTTTCGGACAATGGGGTACAGGGCTATTTTCAGAGCAGCTGGTGGTATCTGTATCTCATGAACCTGCGGTTCTATCCGGTTTACGCGCAGCCAGGCGTGTTTACCAATATGATTGAGGCTTATGTGACCAATGGCTCCCTCTGGACCATGCCAGTGGAGACCTTTGCCTATGTAGTGACACCGATTCTGGCGTGTGTTTATGGGCTTGGAAGGAAAAAAAGAACTGCCGGAGCTCTGCCAGCGTCCGGAGCCTCGGTCGCTGTCGTGGATGCCTCTGCGCAAGCTGGATCGGCAGAACCGACGGAAGCATGGAATGGAAGGAAACCGGTGAAATCCCCGGAATCAGCGGAATTGAATCGATCGAATCGTTCGTTCCACATCGCAGCTTTTGTGACTGCCGCTGCGATCGCGTTTGACCTTTACCTGCGGGTATGCAAGGCTGATGCAGTTGTGGTTTTTTACGGGACAGAGCTGATTCCTGCTTATCACCTGATCACGATGTACATCATTGGTGTCTTTTTTACATTCGAGCAGGCAAAGAAATACCTGAATATACAGGTGGCTTTTGTGGGCATGTGTCTGCTGATTGTGTTTGAGTCGTCGGGCGTTTTCCTGCAGTATTTTCTCCTGCTTATGGTGCTGCCGTATACTGTATTTTCGTTTGCATTTGCACCAAATGCTGCATTCAGCCGCTTTGGAAGAAAGATCGACCTGACTTACGGCATTTATCTGTATGGCTTTTTCTTCCAGCAGCTCGTCGTTTACTGGCAGAATAAACATGGTGTGACTTATCCGTACACAAAAACGCTGCTGCTTAGCGCGATTCCAACGCTGCTGGCCGCGCTGCTGTCCTTTTACCTGGTGGAAAAACCTGCGCAGCGGCTTTGCCGTGCGATCCTGAAACGGATGCGTGAGGGAGAAGAGCGGCGGAAAGCAGAGCGCAGAGGGAGATAAAAATGCAGGGAACTATGGAAAAGAAGAGGAATATGAGTGGCGGAAGACAAAACGAAGACAGTAACGGAGTCAGCGATAGAAAATCTTACCTGGATGTGTTAAAATTCATCGGGATTTTTTTCATATATCTGGGACATATGGCGGATGCGGCGGGCAGCTTTTATCCGTTTGTGTTTATGTATCACGTTCCTCTGTTTTTCTTTGTGTCGGGCTGCGCGGAGACGCTTGGCAGAAAGCGGAGCTTTCCGGAATATGTCATCCATAAGGTCAAAACAATCCTCATCCCCTGGCTGTTTTTTGCCCTGGTGTCGATTGTGGCTTATACGGTCTATGCGGACAGGGCATTTGGCCTGGCGGAGGTACGGCTTTCCCTGGTGCAGATTCTGCAGGGCTGCGTCCGGAACCGTTTTCTGGCGGGGAGTCTGTGGTTCTTTACGTGCCAGTTTGTGATCTGCATCGTGTTCCGGCTGATGGAGAAATGGAAGCACTTTTTTATATTGCTTGTCTGTGTTCTGGCCTACCTTGCTGCGGCTTTTCTGCTTCCGCAGAACCTTCCGGGGGAACCGTCCTGGTACTGGAACGTGGACAGTGCGATGTATTATATGCTGTATTATTGCGCGGGGTATCTGATGTTTCCGGGAATTGACCGGATCCTGTCCGGAGATAGAAAAAACATTGACCGTCCCCTGTCCGGGGACAGAAAAAGCGCTGACGGGACCCTGTCTGGGGACAGAAAAAGTGCTGACGGAACCCTGTCCGGGAATAGGAAAAGTATTGATAGCCTTCTGTCCGGAGATAAAAAAAGGACGGACCGGGTTTTGTCCGGCAGCGGCGAAAATGCAGACGAGAGGTCTGCCAGGGTAAAATCCTCCGCAATTGGAAATATGGCCGTGAGAATTGCAGCGGCGGCTGTCTGGGCAGCCTGCTGTGTCTATACTGTCCTCTGTTATTTCGGCAGTGACTTTCTTTCGTTCCTCTGGGCGCTTCCGGTCGCGGGAACGCTGATCTATTATCTGCAGGCGCTGGTGATCATTCTGTTTTTCCTGGGAATTGCCTGGATTTTGAGGGATGTGGAAGCGTTTCGGAAAATCGGCAGAGATACCCTGTACCTTTGCGGAAATGAAATGATCATTAAAGAGCTCATTCCGGCGTTCGCAGCCGTCTTTGGACTGGAGGTCAGCCTGGACAGTACGCTGGAGACCGTCGTCTACATTGCTCTGCTGCTGGTGGTTACGGAAAAGCTCCTCATTCCGGCAGAGAAGCAACTGCTGACCCGTTTTACGAAATCCTGAATCGCCGGTTTGACAGATGAAGCGATAGCGTAGACGGGAATCTCGAAACGGGAAAAGAAATGCATGAATTCAGAACCGCAGGCCGCAGGTCTGCGCTTCGCTGCAGTTCTGAACAGTTACAGGGAAATAAAACGTTGCTGGTGACAACTTGACCACGCACTGTAACAATAAAACAGGAAGGAGCAGGGAAGCCTTGTTCTGTCGAAACTCTTATAGTTCGGGCGAACAGGGCTTCACAACGACAATGGAAGCACGTTCAGTCACAATCAATCAAAACCAGTCTGCGCTTCGTGACAGGGCGCGTGGATTTCACGCAAACAAATTTGTAAGGGTTTATCTGCCGTATCTCCTTTTGGCGCTTGTCCTGCTTGTTCTGCACTGGGACATGTCGTTAAACCTGAGCGACGATGGCATTTTTCAGGATGCATTGAATCAGATGTCGCTGCCGGAATACATGGCTTATTTGTATCTGTACGTAAATGGAAAGGTCTTTCCGGATTCCATGGCGGCGCTGTTTACCTGGCTGAATCCATGGGTATGGAAAACGATTGATATCCTGATGTATCTGATCATTGCGGCCTGTATGAACCGTTTTTTGCGCCGAACAGCAAAACCTCTCTGCCCGGATGTCTGGCAGTGCTGCTGCTTCCTTTTTCGATCCTGAATTCCGCGGGATGGGTTGCTACCAGTACAAACTATATCTGGACGACGGCGGCATTGCTTGTCGCGCTGGTTCCGCTGTTGTGTGCCGGTGGTCTCGAAAAGCACCGCTGGTTTTACCTGTTTTGTTTCATCGGCTGTCTTTATGCATCGAACCAGGAACAGTCTGGAGCGATTCTGGTGACGCTCTACGCCATCGCCATTGCGGCAAAAAAATACAGTCGGCAGCCGATTGACGGATTCACCTGGATCAGTTTTCTCACTTCTGCTGCCGGTATCGCATTCGTCTTTACCGCTCCCGGTCACCGAACCCGGGCGTCAGCGATCTATTCGATCTTTGTGATCCCGGAATATCTGCATATGAGTCTGTTGGATAAACTCATTCGGGGGTTTACCGCCACGGCTGCTTATTTGTTTTCCGGGAATACCGCCATCTGGCTGGTATTCTGTCTGCTGCTTTTTCTGGCGGTCGTCCTTTGCTGCAAGGATCCATTAAAAGGTCTGATCAGCGCTTTCCCCCTGCTTTACAACCTGGGATTCGGGGTTTTCAAAGCCAGGCTTCTTCCGCAGAGCCTGTATGTCCTGTACATTTTCTATCCAAAGGCCGGCTACACAACGCCGGATTACCCTTATCTGGATGCATGGAGATACACGGAATGGACGTACTATCTGCCACTGTTTCTGGCAATTCTGACGGTGGGAGTGATTCTTTTGTCCATCCTCTGGCTGAGCCAGGCTCAGGGAAAAGCCGTGCCGCTTTTTCTCGCCTTCTCCGCGGGACTCTGCAGCCGCCTGGTCATGGGATTTTCTCCGACCTTATATGGTTCCGGGCTTCGCACGTTCACGTTTTTCTACTTTGCGCTGGAAATCTGCGCCGTATTACTTCTGGATGAACTCGGCAGCCGGTCGAAATGCGGTGCGGCGGTCGGATGGGCGGCGCTGGCGCTGGGGGCAGGATATACGTTCCATCTGTCATACCTGAGCATCATGTAATGATTCGAGTGGCAGGGGGATGATACTACGGTTCCCAAGGTCATGAATCGGAACGCAGGTGTTCCATTCCTGACCTTTTGTTTTTTGTATCATATAATGAAGTGAGGATAAAATGGATCGTGTAAAAAAGAGAAATGCCAGGAAAAAAACAAAAAGAAATGCCCTGATTCTGACGGCAGCGGAGTTGCTTTTGGTTCTGACTGTTGCCGCAGGGGTATGCTATGCCGTCTACGGGCAGCAGGCAGCGGTGAAAAAATATGACACATCAGGCTGTGCGTATGACGAGGAAACGGTGGTTGTCACGCTGGATGCTGTGACGCAGGAATCGGATTCGATCCAGATCTGGGGATGGGCGATTTCGACAGAGAAGGATACGGAGTATTTTGATTCATGGGTACTGCTGCGCGCAGAGGAAAGCGGCGAGTATTTCCGGATTCCTACGGCAGTACAGACCAGGACAGATGTAACAGAGGTACTCGGAAATGGCGAATTCAATTATGACAATTCCGGCTTCTATGCTCAGGTGGAGACAAAGAGGCTGGGGCAGGGAAGCTATGAGGTCTGTCTGGCTTACAATGTCCACAGCGATCATGTGATACAGGGTACCGGGGTAACCGTGGTAATTGATTAAGGATAGTGAAGCACAGCTTCCCCCGCGTTTTCAAACCTTGCCGGGCGGCATCCTTCCCTTCGTGTGGGATAAGCCCTGAGTACACAGCAAGGGAGTGGTCGTTGTGACCAGTAACCTTATATAAGTGTTTTTTACAGTAACTTTACTTCATAAGATTTTGATTTTTACGTTTATCCTTTATACTCCTTTTATGATTAACGTTGATCTTGACATAATATGATTCCAGGCATGGGCCGGAAGAAATCGGACTGTGTCAGCACACGAAACAGGAAAAGCAAATACGCTTTTGCTAAAACACGCAGGCGCAAACGCGAAACAAAAGACCAGGGCGGCCGCGTAAAACCGACCGTTCTGCATGCGATTTGTCCTTACGGAAGGAACGTGTGGTACAGGGAACTGGAATTCTGCGAGGCCGTATGAGGGCCGACCATGAGGTTATGATTCAATCTCAATCAGTAGAATAAAAGGAGAGGAATAAAATGAAAAAATATCCAGGAGAGATTTTTTGAGAGGTTCTGCTGCGGGCGTGGCAGGAGCGGCTTTGACGGGTGTTATGGGACCGTTTGGTGCTATCGCGCTGGCGGAGGAAAGCACAGACGAAACAGCATCGGCAACGGCTCCGAAATATGTGTTTTTGTTTATCGGCGATGGTATGACTTATTCGCAGTTCCAGCTGGCATCTTATTACCTGGCTGCGCTTTCCGATGATTCGGAGGATGATATTCTCAATAGCAGTGTGCCGTTGAATTTTATGGAATTTGATTATACGGGAAGTGCGACTACCTATGATTCCAGCTCCTTCTGCCCGGATTCCGCGTCTACAGCGACATCGATCGCATCTGGATTTAAAACCTACAGCGGTATCATTAATATGGATGAGTCAACGACTGTAAAATATACGACGTTTGCGGAACAGCTTCGCGATGAGCTGGGCTACAAGGTTGGTGTAATCAGCTCTGTGAACCTGAACCATGCGACTCCGGCAGCATTTTATGCGCATCAGGCGAGCCGCAGCAATTATTATGACATCGCCGTAGAGCTGACAGAGAGTAGCTTTGATTATTTCGCGGGCGGCGGTCTGCTGAAGCCGACCGGTTCCGACGGTGACCAGACGGATGCCTATGAACTGGCAGCGGAGGCGGGCTATCATGTGGTTCGCACGCAGGCAGAGGCGGAAAATGTGACCGCGGCGGATGGCAAGACGCTGATTGTGACAGAGAATCTGGCGGACAGTGACTCGCTGAGCTATGAGATTGACCGTGCAGAGGATGAGTGGGCGCTGGCGGATTATGTAGCGAAGGGAATTGAGGTTCTTGAGAATGACAATGGCTTTTTCCTGATGTGTGAGGGCGGCAAGATTGACTGGGCCTGCCACGCAAATGACGCGGCGACGGTGATTCATGATGTGCTGGCGATGGCGGACGCCGTGCAGGTAGCGATGGATTTTGCCGAGGAGCATCCGGATGAGACGCTGATTGTTGTGACAGGTGACCATGAGACAGGTGGTCTGTCGATCGGTTTTGCCGGGACGGATTATGACACTTATCTCGATAATGTGCAGAATCAGGGCATTTCTTTCGCAAAATATGACTCCGATTATGTAGCGGCGTATCGGGAGAATGGCACATCCTTTGAGGATGCAATGGTGGATGTACAGGCACTGTTTGGCCTGGTTCTTCCGGAAAACGCGGGCGATGAGGATAATACGACGCTGGTACTGACGGATTATGAGGTGGAAGAGCTTCAGGAGGCGTATCAGCTGACGCTTGATGGATACGCAACGGATACCGAGGGCAATACGGTGCAGACACAGGGAGAATATATCAGCTATGGTACATACACTCCGTTTTCTGTGACGGTTACGCATCTGGTAAACAATAAGTCTGGTATCTGCTTTACGTCTTATGCACATACCGGGCTTCCGGCGGCTGTTTTCGCGCAGGGCGCCGGTGCGGATCAGTTTGCGGGTTCCTATGACAATACGGATATTCATGATAAATTTGTCAGCCTGCTGGGTCTGGAAGACCTGACGGTATAAAATTTATGGAATGGGAACTACCCCCGTCGGGGAAGGGTCCTGATGAACCAGGTGTGAGTTATGATGTGTGAAAAACAAAAATGATGGAATGATGGAGGGGCCGCGTGAAACCGCGGTCTCTCTTGTCCAAGCGGGAAGTTCCCCGAATTTCCCGATCGAACAGGAATGTATGCACACAAATATGTTTTAGAATAGCTTTCGGAAAGGATTCTGGAATATGAAGTCATTGAAAATAAAGAAAACCTGGGCCTCGATTGTGGTCTGTATCGTGCTGATTGCAATTCTGATCTGTATACCGACCGGGTTTGAGGAGGCAGGCGCTGCTTACAGGGACGGCGGGGAACGTGTGCTGGCGAAGGTGATCAGCGTGGATAATTCTACTGTGATTGATACCGGACTGGTACAGTCGGGGGAGCAGACCTGTGAGGTTACACTGCTTGCCGGCAGTCATAAAGGAGAGACCTATTGGGCTGCCAACAGACTGAGCGGCTCCCTGGAATCGGATAAAATCTACGAAGAAGGCGACCGTGCGCTGGTGCTGGTCAGCTTCAACGAGGATGAGGTGTCTTCGGTCAGCATGATCGACCATTATCGCCTGGACCTGGAGATGATACTTCTCGCCGCGTTTTTTCTCTTCCTGATTCTGTTCGCGAAAGGCACCGGACTGCGGGCGATTCTGTCGTTTGTACTGTCTGTGCTGGCGATCTGGAAGGTGCTGGTGCCCTGCTGCCTGAAGGGGATGGACCCAATTCTGGTAGGCGGTGTGATCACCGCGCTGCTGACGCTGATGATTATCGCTCTGGTATTTGGGTTTGACCGGCGCTGCTTTGCGGCTGTGACCGGCGCTTTTTCCGGACTGGCACTCACCTGTGTGCTGGGGATTCTCTGCACTTCCACCTTCAAGGTGCAGGGCGCGGTGATGTCTTTTTCAGAAACCCTGCTGTACAGCGGTTATGAAAATCTGAATCTGACCCGCATCTTTATGGCGAGCATTTTTGTAGGTTCTTCGGGGGCCATGATGGACCTGACCGTAGATATTACGGCGGCAGTCAATGAGGTGACGCAGAAACGGCCGGACCTTTCCCGCTGGGAGGCGGCTGTCTGCGGGATGCACGTGGGTCAGGCGGCAATGGGTACCATGACGACGACTCTGCTCCTGGCGTATTCCGGCGGATATATTGCGCTTCTGATGGTGTTTATGGCTCAGGGAACGCCGATTATCAATATTTTGAATTATAAATATGTTACTTCCGAAATCATTCATACGCTGGTGGGTTCTTTTGGTCTGGTGCTGGCCGCTCCGCTGACTGCGCTGACATCCGGATGGGTGCTGGCGGGAAGAGCAGTAGCTCCGGCGGAAGAGGAAAGCGGCGGCGATCTGGACGATGTGTGTAAATGAAAAACAGATTTCACAGGGCGGACAGGAGTGAAAACCTCCTGTTCGCTTTTTTGTCCAATAGGAAGGAAAACCTTCCGAATGTTCCTGTTTTACATAAATCGGAGAGTTTTTTTGGTTTTAAATAAATTTGATGTTGCGATATCCCCGGAAAACGATTATAATAAATCGGCGAGTGTAAATGCCTGATACGGATAGGCTGGTTCTCTTCCGGTCAGCACGGATGCGAATGAAAACCGTGTCTGCGACAGGGCTACAGCGGATTTTTATATGGAGGAAGTATTTTAAAATGAATAAGGGAATGAAGAAAGCGGCAGTGTATTTTTTGAGTGCGAGCCTGGCAGCGACTTCTCTTGCGGGGTGCTCAAAGGATACGTCATCTGCATTTGACGCGGACGCAACGGTGATGACGATAAATGAGGAAGAGGTTTCCGCAGGCGTTGTGAAATTTGCGGTGCATTATTCACAGGCGCAGGTGCAGGAGGTTTATGAGTATTATTTCGGGGATAATCCTTTTTCCTATGAATATACATCGGACTATTCGATCGGTGATATGATGATTGAGAGCTGTGTGGAGACCTTTCATCAGATGATTCTGGCGAGACAGCATATGGAAGAGTATGAGGTAGAGCTGACAGACGACGAGGAAGCGGCGATTACAGAAGCGGCGACGGCGTTTATCGAGGCAAATGATGAGGAGACGCTGGAGGTCATGAGCGCTACCCAGGAGATCGTGGAGGAATATCTGACCCTGCTCACGATTCAGACGAAGATGGAAGTCGCCATGACAGCGGATGTAGACACAGAGGTTTCGGACGAGGAAGCGGCACAGCGGCGGGTCGAATATGTCTATGTTGAGACCGAAGATGAGACTGAGGAAGAGACAGAGGACGATACAGAGGCAGCAGAAAGTGAGTCAGAGGAAGAGACAGCAACGGATACGGAAGCGGAGACGGCTGCCGATTCAGAGTCTGAGACAGCCCTTCTGACCGGGAATACCGCAGTGAAGACTACCTCTGCGGATGAGACCGAGTCAGAGACAGAGACGGCGGATGCGGCTGAAGATGAATCGGATACGGAAGATGCGTCGGAAGCCGAAGCAGATTCCGAGTCAGAGACAGAGACCGAAGAGGAAACGGAGACGGAGACAGAGGACCCGGAGACTGCGGCGGCGATGGCAGCTGCTTATGAAAAAGCGGAGCAGATCATTGCGCTGGTTCAGGACGGCATGGAGCTGGAGGATGCAGCCGCAGAGGTTGATGAGGATCTGTCCGTGACAGAGACGACATTTGGCGCAGACAGCACCGCGGTAACAGAGAGCCTGATTACGGCGACCGAAGATCTGGAGGACGATACTCTGGTGGAGTATCCGGTTGAGGGTACAAGCGGGTATTATGTAGTGCGGGTGATCAGCGCGTTTGATGAAGAAGCGACGGAGGAAGAGAAAGAAAGCATCGTCGAAGAACGCAAGGAAGAGGCAATTGACGCCCTCTATGAAGAATGGGAAGAGGACAGTGAGATTACCATGGACGAGGATGTGTATGCGACGATCACCATTGATATTAACCTGAGCCTCTATGAAGAGGAAGAGACGGAGTCTGAGACAGAGGCCGGATCCGAGGTGGAGTCTGAGACCGGCACGGAGGCCGAGAGTGAGACGGTGTCTGAGACCGACACAGAGGAAGAAATGTCAGAAGCGGAGACAGAGTCCGAGGCGGAAACAGAGACGGCTGAGACAGAATCGGAAGAAGAGTAAAGGAAAAGCCTGTCGTGCCCGCGTTTTAAAAAACACGTACCCCGGCATTTGTAAAGGGCGCCGGGGGGGGGGGGGGCGGCCCCCCCCCCCCCCGCGGCGGGGGGAGCGGCGCCGCG
>JAJQGP010000169.1 GCA_021200475.1 Lachnospiraceae bacterium | reverse complement strand
GTGCGTACTGGATGGAACTTCAGGAGGAAATGCGCCAAAATGGATTTGAGATGAATCTGGTCGAAGAGTACTGCGAACGGTATTGCGTCATTGATCGCGAAGTGGTATGGTATGGCAGCGTAAATTTCCTTGGAAAGGAAGACGCCGAAGATAACCTTATGCGTGTGAGTAGTCAGGAGATCGCCGCGGAACTTCTGGAACTGACATTCGGCGCGGTGAAATAGTATATATAACAGGGAAAGAAAAAACAGGTATTATGATTACGGAAAGCAAATATCCAATAGTAGAGAATGCATATTCACAAAATACAAGTAGCGTTTTTTCGAGTTAATTCATATGATAAAGAAAACCATTTTAAAGGATTATCGTATGAATATAAAATCGAAACGAATCATGGCGGCAGCTTTTTCTCTGATGCTTGCAATCGGGAATTCCACAGCCGCCTTTGCTATGGAGGAAGAAGCTTCAGAACTGGTGTCTGCTGTAGTAGAAACGGAAGAGAACCTCGTTGCGGCTGACATAACAGAAACAGAGCAGAAACTCACCGCAGTCACATTAAATGAAGTAGCCCATTCGATATTCTACGCACCGCAGTACGTGGCGATGGAACTTGGTTACTTTGAGGAGGAGGGCATTGACCTGACGGTTGTGACGGGCTTCGGCGCGGATAAGACAATGACTGCGCTGATCTCCGGTGAGGCGGATATTGGGTTTATGGGCTCGGAGTCCTCGATTTATACCTACAGCGGCGGTGCGGCGGACGCTCCAGTTAATTTTGCACAGCTTACCCAGCGCGCCGAGAATTTTGTGGTTGCCAGAGAGGATACCGATGACTTTGAGTGGAGTGATCTGGTTGGAAAGGACGTCTTGGGCGGGCGCGCGGGTGGCATGCCGGAAATGGTATTTGAGTATATTCTGAAAGAGAATGGGATTGATCCTTCAGAAGTAAATATAAACCAGTCCATTGATTTTGGCTCTACCGCGGCGGCGTTTTCCGGAGGCCAGGGCGATTATACGATTGAGTTTGAGCCGAGCGCGACGGCGCTGGAGCAGGAGGGCGTCGGCTATGTGGTGGAGTCCCTTGGGACGGCGTCCGGCTATGTGCCTTACACGGCCTATTGCGCGAAAGAAAGTTATCTTGAGGAGCAGCCGGAGGTCATTCAGGCGTTTACGAATGCCCTGCAGAAGGGCATGGATTATGTGAATTCTCATACGCCGGAAGAGATCGCTGCTGTCATTGCGCCGCAATTTCCGGAGAATGACGAGGAGACGATCGCGACGATTGTGAAGCGCTATTATGAGCAGGATACCTGGAAAGAGGATCTGATTTTTGAGGAGGAAAGCTTTGCGCTTTTGCAGGATATTCTTGAGAGCGCCGGTGAACTCAAGGAGCGTGTGCCGTATGAGAAACTGGTAACGATCGAATTCGCCGAAGCGGCGGTGCAGTAGTTTTTTGTCGAGCAGGGAGTCTGACGAGAGTACTTCCTGCTCGATTCCAGTCTGTTTCCACTATGCTTCTTTATATGCGGAATTCCCTGTTTTTACCGGAATCCCGTTTACTTCCACGGAATCGTCCATCGGGATCACAAAGCACAGCCGCCCATCGATCATTTGTGTCTCGATCAGGTCTGCACATTCGGGTTTTACGGAAATAACAATGTTGGGCGTCTTGATCTCGAATTTTCTGGTGTTGGCGACATTTGTCACATAGAGCTCGGTTTGGGTGCTTCCGGATGCCTGTTCAAATTCTTCGTCAAAATGCTCGAGCGTCTCGTCATCTGCGCCGCTTTGAGAGAGGAGACGCCTGACATCGCCTTTGTCAAGCAGTACCGGGTTGGGGTCATCCTTGTGCTCTTCCAGCAGCTCGTTGAGCGAAGCGTGGATGTTTTTCACTGTCTCATAGGTGCAGGAATCGTTCAGCGTATCCGCGACCAGTGCGTTGAAGGTGTCCTTCTGCGAACCCGCAGAGAGCGGAAGCTCACAGCCGAGCAGCTCCCGCGCAAAGCCAGCGTTTAATTCATCCGGGTTCTTCGAATAGTAGAGCAGGCTGTGAATGTCTGTGTTGCGGTCCGTGAAGGCCGGGAACAGGAACCCAGTGACGGGCGGCTCCACAAACCAGTCGCGGATGCGCTCGCTGATGGTATTGGTATCTTCATGATAGCACAGTCCCGGTTTTGACAGCTGTACCGGACAGATAGAGCAGAGCAGAAATTCATACACATACTCCGAGGCATCAATCTGTTCGATGCCATCTGTGCCTCTTTTGGGGATATCATAGGCGCAGTGAATCAGGACAATATAATAATTCTCCGGATACAGAAAGGTCTCGATCACCTTATCGTAGAACGCGTCGAGCAGGTCATCGTCTTTTAGCTGGCTGGCGCGGAGCTTCATCAGATATTCCTGCGCGCCTCCGCCTGCTTCCTGCTCCAGCGGAAATTCCATATCCAGCAGATTCCGGCCGATTGAGCCGGAGAGCGTTTTTTTGAAAATGTCAAAATATTTGAACATTTCTTCTTCCGGCAGAGAGAGAAAGGCCTCTTTCAGCTTTGTTTTTTTGTTCTTTTCTGCGTCTACATAGCAGCCGCATACACGGGTGATCGGCGTGCGGTCCGGGTGAAACAGACGTTTCAGTTCAGCAACTTCTTTCTTATTCATAGGTAGTCTCCTCATATCATAAGTTCAGAACAGGCAGCTTTTATGTAAAAAGCACCTGTCCAAGCAATGGTACTCCCCAGGTATTGATGACGTACAGCAGCATCAGGTGCACCGGGTAGAACCAGTAGAAAAAGTATTTGAGCGAAATCCCGCGTTTTCCATTGTAAAACCAGATCGGAATGAACGCAAGCGGGGCGGGAAGCTCCCAGGCAATTGCGGCCGCGCCGCTAATGCATTGATAGAGTCTCACCTGACGGGTCAGGTACAGCACCGCGATCAGGAAAACCCCCTTATAATTATAGTCCGTGTCCATTTTCAAAGCGACGAACATGCCGAGCGCGATCGGGAGAACGGAGAGCAGAATCGGCCGTTTGCCGTCATTTGTAATCTGGCGGATGCCCATCAGCACGAGCAGCCCGATCAGCAGGGTGAAGTAAACATTCTGTTTGTCCGGATAAAACCAGCTGCCCTTCAGCGCGATGTCAAACGGAATCTCTGAGATCAGGGCGAACACAAAGAGCCGGCTCGCATATTTGCGCGGGTTTCGTGTGTGCACGAATCCTTCTACCAGCAGAAAACAGAAAATCGGAAACGCCAGCCGCCCAATGTCGCGGGAAAGATTATAAGCACGAATCCAGGCGCTCCGCAGAGCCGTATTGGATGCGGAGGCAGAAAGCGCACTGAGCGAGCGAATCACGGTCGCGCCGGTGTGGTCGATGAACATGGTAACGATGGCAATCAGCTTCAGCGTACTGCCGGAGATACCGACGGATGTTGTTTTATCTGTCATGAGAAACACTCCTTTATTATGCTCCTTTGTCTGGCGGAAACAGCAAATAGAAAGGAGCGCAATCAGCATACTTGTTTTTGAGATATTTGTCAAGAAAAGGACGTAATTTCCAATTGACAAACATATGTTCGAAAACTATAATAAGACCTGTCAGAGGAAAAATGCGCTAGTGGATTTTTCCTGGCAGGTCAACGACAGAATCGTAAAGCTGCGTAGCAGCGACAGATGTGCGGAGCACAGCTGGATTCTGGAGTTTTGCGAGCAGCTGATTTTGCTGCGAGTAATAAGACCAGTCAGAGGCTCACATTGTTTGCAGTACAGAGATGAGGTGGATGTATGGAAAGTCCTGTGAGGCCGCGTATGGAGCGCGTATATGTGAAGGTAAATTCTGATTTTGATTCGACTGGCTATATGCAGCCATGTAAGATCACATGGAGCGATGGGCGGACATTCACGATTGACCAGGTGCGGGATTTTCGTCCGGCGACCTCTCTCTATGGGCTGCATGGGGACTGTTATACGGTCGTGATTAATGGGATTGAAAAGCATTTGTTTTTCGAGAGGCTGGAGCAAACGTTTGGAGGGCGCTTTGGGCGCTGGTTTGTGTTGGCGGCACCAGAGCAAAACTGCCACCACACTGTGTGCGGATAAATGCTTCGCACACAGATGCGGCGGCAGTGTAACAATTTACTTTTTGAGAGGATGTCCTGCGGCAAGCCTGAGGATGCTTTACTGCGCCAGCAGCATCAGAATCTCATTGCTTCTGGAGATGAATTTCGTCATTTCATCCGGCTGCAGCGGTTTGTGTGCGATCATGGCCAGATCGTAGAGCTGCTCGCAGATCATTGGTACCTTGTCGGAGTCCTTATGGTCGACAATGTACTGCACCAGCTTGTTGTTTGCGTTCAGCACGAGGGTTTCATCCCCTCCGAACATGGACGGATCCATCCCGTACATATTGTACATCTTCATCATTTCCTGCATCCGGCGGCTCTCTTCCGAGAGGGTGATCATGGAGGAGATGTTCTCATTTTTCAGCTTTTCGACCTTGACATCGAGTTTTTCTTTGTTCAGGGCCTTGCGGAACACTTTGGTCAGCGTATCGGTTGTCTCTTTGAGGGACTCCTCATCAGATTCTTCCTTTACACTGTCGGTGACGTCCGCGTCGATCCGCTGGAATTTCACTTTTTCATTGAGCTGCTCCACATGGGAGATGAACGGCGTATCAATGTTGTGCTTCAGGATAACAGCGTTCATGCCGGATTCACGGAACATATTGATGTACTGGCTCTGCTGTACCTCATCGGTAACGTAGTAGATGGTCGTTTTTTCCGGCTCTTTTTCTTCTTCGTCATCGACATCAGCGTCCACATCTTCTACGACATCATCGGCATCAGCGTCTTCTGTATTTGTGGTATCTGCATCTGCAGCGGTATCGCCTTCCACGACTTCGTCTGCGACGGTTTCTGTATTCTCCGCAGCATCCGTATTCTCAGATGTTGCATCAGAGTCTTCCACAACCTCGCCTTCCGCAGATTCAACCGTGCCTTCCTCCACAACATCCGCTGCGGTCTGCGCTGCTTTCTTTTCTTCCTCTGCTTTCAGAAGATCTTCGAGAGACTGGTATTTTCCGTCAATGTCCTTGTAGAGGATGTAGTCGTTCATTTTCTCGCTGAACTTATTGTCCTTGATGCAGCCGTACTTGATGAATGGACTGATGTCGTCCCAGTATTTCTCGTAGGATTCGCGGTCGGTCTTGCACATACCGGTCAGCTTGTCCGCTACCTTCTTGGTGATATAATCGGAAATCTTCTTTACAAAACCGTCATTCTGCAGCGCGCTTCTGGAGACGTTCAGCGGCAGATCCGGGCAGTCGATGACGCCCTTTAAGAGCATCAGGAATTCAGGGATGACTTCCTTAATATTATCTGCGATGAAGACCTGGTTGTTGTACAGCTTGATCGTACCCTCGATCGAATCATATTCCGTATTGATCTTCGGGAAGTAGAGGATGCCCTTCAGGTTAAACGGATAATCCATATTCAGATGGATCCAGAAAAGCGGCTCCCGGTAATCCTGGAAGACCTTGCGGTAGAATTCTTTGTATTCCTCTGCTGTGCAGTCATTCGGATGCTTCGCCCACAGCGGATGCGTATCGCTCAAAGAAACCGGACGCTTATTGATCTTCACGCGCTCACGCGCCGGAGAAATCTCGACGGTCTCTTTCTCTCCGTTTTCATTTTCTTTCTCTTCAGTCTTAGCGTCCTCATGGATGTGCTCGACGACAACGTCATCCTCGCGCAGCTCGCTTTCATCAATGGTCTCATATTCCTGTTCCGCGTTTGCCTTGGAAAGGAAAATCTGTACCGGCATGAAAGAACAGTATTTCTCAATGACTTCGCGCATGCGATATTCGTTCGCGAATTCCAGGCAGTCTTCACTCAGAAACAGTGTGATCTCTGTACCGACTTCGCTGTGGGTGCCTTCTTCCATGGAATATTCAGTGCCGCCGTCGCATTCCCAGTGTACCGGCTTTGCGTCCTTCTGATAGGAGAGGGTGTCAATGTGCACCTCATCCGCCACCATAAATACAGAATAGAAGCCAAGACCGAAGTGTCCGATAATATCATCCTCAGTCGTCTTATCCTTGTATTTTTCAAGAAAATCGGTCGCGCCGGAAAATGCGATCTGGGTAATGTATTCCTCGACCTCATCAGCGGTCATACCAAGACCGGTATCGATAAATTTCAGCGTCTTCTCCTCCGGGTTCACGATTACCTGGATCTGCTTTTTGTAATCCTCCGGGAAGGTATACTCGCCCATCATCTCGAGCTTCTCCAGCTTGGTGATCGCGTCGCAGCCGTTTGAAATCACCTCACGGGCGAAAATGTCATGGTCGGAATACAGCCATTTTTTAATAATTGGGAAAATGTTCTCACTGTTAATGGAAAGACTTCCTGTTTTCTTGCTCATACAATCACTCCTTAAAAAATATATAATAGGTGTTTTGTCTGCTGTGCTAGAGCGGGGGCAGAAATCCCGATCTCCCATAACTCGCTTTCTGCGGGGAGATTTCTGGCGGTGCCGCCGCAAACTGACAACATAATAATACGGTCTTGCTGAAATGTCAAGAAAAAAATCAGCACTCAATTGAAATGAGTGCTAACAAGTATTTGAAGGGATATTTATGATAGGAAAGGAATCTGCTTCTGTCGGAAAAATTTCTCCAGCATATCGTCCCAGGCGTGTTCAAGCGAACGGTCAAGTGTGAATGATTTCATTGACACTCCGCTGACGCAGGAGATTGTTTTGCCGTCAAAACGGATATTCAGAAACAGACCGTCCACCTGCTCTGGGGAAATGGGCAGGCCGCCCTGTGTGATCAGCTTTTTGACATTGTGTGGAGCGAGCCGGAAAACAATGGAAAAGCGCAGGGGTGTGTGCCGCCCCTTTGTCAGGTCAAAGAAGAATGGACGTACCCGTTTCCACAGGGTATAGCCGGACTTTTCTGCAATCAGCTGTTCTGCTTCTGCAGTGTTCAGGTAATCCGGATGAAAGGTACCATCAACCTGGAACGTGGCAAATGTAGTAATGGATGCTTCGGAGAGCAGAAAGGTATCGAACGTATCATCGGTGAGGAGTTTTTTCACAAACCCCAGATTGTCCTGAATCTGGTAAGAACGCACAGAGGAGACCTCCTTATTGGAAAATAGTCATTCAGAACCGCAGACTGCCTGCTGCACTGAATTGTTCGGGAAAAATTAGTCTGATTATACATGAGAATCCCCCTGTATTGCAACCTGGAAAAACAAAAATATGAAAAAACAAAATTTTCTCTTTTCAAGAGGATAGGAATATGCTATGATAATGTAGACTTGAAAACCGCGTTTTGAAAGAATGAAAAACGCATGAACCGTGATGACGGATTGATAAGCAGATAAATAGATAAATAGATTAATAGAAAGACAGACACGATTGGATGTAGATACAGGAGGTTTGCTATGGATTATGTAATTGTAATGGACAGCTGCGGAGAGCGCACGGAAGCGATGAAAGCGGATGAACGCGTGATTGCGGCTCCGCTGACGATGCAGGTCGATGATTATTTCTTTGTGGATGATGACAGCTTTGATCAGGCTGATTTTCTGCAGAAGATTGCTGCGAGTCCGAACTGCCCGAAGTCTGCGTGTCCGTCGCCGGACTATTATAAAAAGGCGTTTGAAAAGGCCACGAAGCGTGCCTATGCCGTGACTTTGTCAGCGGAATTGAGCGGTTCATGCAACAGCGCAGTGCTGGCAAGAGATCTTCTGGAGGAAGAAGGCTCCGGATTGCAGGTGCATGTGTTTAATTCCTGTTCCGCTTCGATTGGAGAAACTCTGATTACTGCGAAGATTCAGGAGTGTGAGGCGGCGGGAATGCCGTTTGAGGAGCTTGTGGAGACGGTTGAGGCATATATTGACGGACAGAATACCTATTTCGTCCTGGAAAATCTGGAAACTTTGCGCAAGAATGGCCGTTTGAGCGATATTAAGGCATTTTTCGCATCCGCGCTGAAGATCAAGCCGGTTATGGGAGCGACACCGCAGGGAACCATTATACAGCTCGACCAGGCGCGCGGGATCAATAAGGCTCTCGTGAAGATGGTGGATTATATTGTAGAGCAGGTGGAAAACCCGGCGGAGAAGATACTTGCGCTGTCGCATTGCAACTGTCCGGAGCGCGGGCGTATGGTGCTGGAGGCGATCACAAAACGGATTCCGGTCAAAGATGTGATTTTTCTTGATACGGCAGGCATTTCTACAATGTATGCCAATGACGGCGGTGTCATTGTGGTGATTTAAGGTTTACGATCGATTTATTTGCGGCAAAAAACAGTTGCACTTTTTCCAAAATAGTGTATACTGATGTGAGATGCGCATCCGGCTGGATGCTGGTTTGCGCGGCATTCGGAGAGTGGTTTGGCAGTCTGAACCGGGATCCTGCTTTGAATGCAGTATTTGCAAAGGAGAGAGATACATGAGTCAGGAAAAAGTTGACCGTCATAAAGAACAAAAACGGAACGTGAAAAAGATTGTCAAGAAGGAAAAACGGGAGTGGATGCTGACGAAGGCCGCGATGGCTCTGGTGGGTGTTCTGCTTGTAGTGTGGATCGGTGTTTCTGTCTATAATTATTCGGACATATCAGACAGTACGACGACGGTTGATCTTCCGACTTATACGGTGGACACGACAGCGTTGGACGATTATCTGACAGAGATATATGCAGAAGAATAAAGCGTTGGCAGTGGGGTTACCCACTGCCGTTTTTTTGTTTATGCGCATGGCCGCGCAAGGAGTATTCTGGCTAACGCCAGACGCGGCCAGCGCGGGCGAGCAGGAGCCGACGAGCCGCCTCCTGCTCGATCATGGCCGCGCAATTTACGCAATTGTACTCAGATCAGCCGCATACACCGCACAGGGAATTTCCACATCCGCCAAAGAAGCACAGGAGAATGATAATCCACAGACAATTGTTGTCGGTGCCGCAGGAAGAACTGCATCCATTGCCGCAGCCAAGGAAGAGAAGAACGATGATCCACAGGAAGGAATTGTTTGTTCCGGTGTCACATCCACATCCGCAGTTTGTAGCCGCTAAGTCGCTCATTTCGTTTTCCTCCGAAAATTGATTTACAGTGTATCATATGTTATCCGCCGGAAAGTGTGACTGAAAAGATTGAAAAATACCGTAAAGGTTCAGTTCGCCGTTTCCCCAGCCTGGATTCGGGTATGTCAGGTCATTGCGGCGCCGTATTCCGTGAAAAAACAGTTCTTTCAGTTCTTCAGAGGAAAAATACCGGGGTGGATTCTGTCGTAAGCCGCCTTCAAAGAGCAGGGCGGCAGCCCCGGCCGTGAGTGCGGCGGCTGCGCAGGAACCGGTAATGGAAGTGTAGCGTCCGCCGGCCGCAGGACAGGTGACTGATACACCGGGTGCTGCAAAATCCGGTTTCAGGGCACCATCTCGTGTATATCCACGCCCGGAGTGTTGGTAGAGGCTGTTATCGTATGCATTCCAGGTGCTTACCGTGACAGGAGATGCGGCGCAGGACGGAATGACCAGAGTGGTCTCAGCATCCGGTGCAAGAAAACGGATCTGCGGATCGACCAGCCCGTGAATGGGCAGCCAGAGGTGAAAAAAGCGGTCAGCCGTGCCGGTTCCCGTGACCTGGATATGCCAGAGTCCCGGGGTGGGATCCGAAAACCGCATGAATATAAGCTGTGCGCGTTCCGGCTGCTCTGTGACTGCCCAGGTGACAGAAATGCGGCTCGTCTCCAGCAGAAAAGAAAAATCTCTGGAGAAATCATTTGCCGGCCAGGGAAGGGAAATGGTTTCGCCAGGCGGGGAGGTGAAGCTCAGACGGAACAGCTCTGGGGAGCTGGCCCAGAATTCAAGAGAAAAGCCTTTGGTTTCCTGATCGATCAGAAGCTCAGCGTCGGCTGATTCATCGTGCTGACGCAGTACGCCGCGATAGTGATGACCGAATCCAGCTTCATTACCAGTGCCGGAAACCACACAGACACCGGGGGAGAGAAGTACCTCGTCAAGCATTTCTTCGAACGGTGTGTGTCCGGTGTGTCCGCCCTGGTTTGTTCCGAGTGAGATACAGATTACGAGCGGCATATTAAGCTGTGCGGCACAGTCCACCAAATAGCGTATGCCGAGCATCAGATCATTTTCCTGATAGGCCGTGGCGTTTTCCGGAATCCGGAAATACGTGCGCAGGTATTGTTTTGCGCTTTTGAGGCGTACAAACGCGATGCTGCACGTGGGTGCCGCACCGGTAAAGCCCTCACCTGCGTCAGGACTGCCGCAGGCAATTCCGGCGACAGCCGTGCCATGTCCGCGGGAATCCGGATAGGGGACAAAACCGGCAGCCGTATCGGTATCGAAGGGATGCGCATCGGAAGCAGCGGTGGCAGTATTCTCTGAAACGAAGGCTTTTGTTCCGGAAAAAAGTGCCCGGTCAATCCCTTCTTTTGTAAACTCTGTGCCGTAAGTGAATCCTGCGGGTGGGTTACCGCGTGGATCGGACTGATCCCAGAGGCGCAGAATTCGGCTGGTGCCGTCCGTGTTTCGAAACGCGGGATGGGTGTAATCAATGCCGGAATCAAGAAACCCCATGAGCACGCCCTGGCCGGACAGCTCTAAAAAAGACTGAATGCGGGCAGGCAGAATACCGGAGGCCTCCAGACTGACGATATTGATTTCTGTGAAAAGCTTTGGGACAGAAGAATAGCCGATTTCCTCCACGGTTGCAAGGTGATCCGGGAGTGGGGCGTATAAAATGGAGTATGTTTCATTGACAGGCTGGGTGAAAATGTCCGGCGCATCAGCTGCGGGTGCCGTCTGACCAGAGACGGACGAAAAGGGCATTTTGCGCACAATAATGTCGGAATAATGTTCTGATAGTGCCGGTGAGAAGGAAAACGGTTCCATAAAATCTCCGGCGGCCGTCGGCTGTGCCGACAGCCGGAAGTTTTTTTCTAGTATAACGTTCGATATTTAACTCGACTTTTTCAGCGGGAGCGTATCCACT